>PBTJ01000113.1 GCA_002726925.1 Gammaproteobacteria bacterium
GCCTTGCTCGCAATGCCAACTGGTCTCTTCGTCACTCGCGCTGCGTTGTTGTGCTTGATTCGGACTTGTGGCTTTAGTTGTGCAACCAGCCAGCACGAAGGCAAGTGTCAAAATGATGCAACGTGGGTCTATCAACATGGACGAAGGCTCAGATTAAGTGGTAATAGTGCTAACCGACATTCGTTAAGTTTAGAAATGCAGACGCTGATGTCCAGACATTCGTCCAATTTCAATGATGGTTGGTCAGCTTGCGAAACTCCGAATTTTGCCCTAGTTTTTGATGTCGTAAAGCCGGTAAAAACCGCTTGCGGTTTGCTGGGTATGACCCGCTTGGCACCACGTCGGTGATGCTCGCGAGATTATATAAGGGAACCGTCATGCTAACGACGTTGGCCGATTTCGACCGCGTACCACGTATTCTACGCCTGAACATCGCAGGCCAGCCTGTCGAGTGGGTTGCTTGGCAAGATGCGGTATGCCTTTATGCTAGGGACCTTGTTGTCTGGACCGTTGGAGACCCATTGGTAACGATTCGTGGGGGGCGGTCCAAGGATACCGGTGAGATGAGTGCCCAGGAAATTCACAGCATCGTCGCCTGTGATGGGCGCGTGGTCTCGCGCAACTCTCAAGTTCCGCCGCTCACTAACTCTGCTCTGTTTAAGCGTGATGGCAATACGTGTTTGTACTGTGCAAAGCAGTTAAGCGACGCTGACCTGACCCGTGACCATGTTGTGCCGGTGTCTCGGGGAGGNCTGGATCTGTGGGATAACGTGGTGGCGAGCTGCCGTCGCTGTAATCACTTTAAGGGCAGTCGGTTGCTGGAAGAAACCAGCCTCGAACTGATGGCCTTGCCCTATGTACCTAACTATTCTGAATACCTTGCGTTGATTAACTCCGGCAGAATTTTAGGCGACCAGATGGCTTTTCTCAGTAAGAGTTTCGGTGCCAATAGNCGGTTAGTCGCGCACTANTNAGGGTTTAGGTACCTAGCGAAAACCCTTAATAACGTCGTGCTCGTAAAGCCAATCCTGCTGCGCCAGTGCCAGCTCGGGCAGCAGGCGGTTCTGAAGTGCTATACCCACATGTTGTAGGGCACGTTTGCCGGCCGAAGGCTCGGTGAATCGGAACAAATGATCGCGCATATGCAACGCTACCTTGCGATGCCTTGGGCGCCGAAAACGCTCAAAGGCGGCCAGACCATCACCAATATCCTCTTCGTAGTTTTCCATCATTCGGGACAGNACCCANGCGTCCTCCAGNGCGGTATTNGCAGCGTCNACTCTGGGGGCTAACTGCGGCGCTATGGCACTGTGCAAGAGTGCNACGCGNCCAGCGAACAATCTGTCGCTGGCGGCGTAAGTCTTCGCTGCAACACCACCGACAGCTTCTTTCGCTGCCAATGCCGGTTGCAGACTGTGGTGCCACTGCTCTGGTTCGAAGGGTCTGTCTGCTCGTGTGACGAAGCGAAAATGCACACTTGTCTGGTCGGATAGTTGTTCCACATATTGACNATCGCCTCGCCACAGCACGTTGGCTTTGCGCAGCGGATGCTCGGGCAAGCGGGCGTGATAGATCAAAAACGAAGCATCCTCATGTTGCAGCGTCGGCGCGCTTTCGGGCGTCGTCAGCACGCTGAGCTCATGGGANGCTTCGATGTTTTTAAGAGCTGTGGCAGCTGCCATAGGCATGCCGAGCTGTTCTTCTAAGTAGGCTGCNAGGGTGTGAACTGCAAAGTTAACTAAGGGAGCGCCATAACGCTGCTGATAGAACTCGCCGAGAGGTAGTTCCGCCAGCAAGTAGGCACTCTTGGCGAAACGTATCTGGTATCTGTCTGGCTGAAATCCAGCGTGTTCAAGGGCTTCTGGCGCGAGAGCACGCAGCAATCGGCTGGCGTTGGCGCCGAGGCTGTGAATTGCCTGCTGGGGATCGTGGTTTTGCTCACCGTAAAAGCGACTGATGTCTTGGAAGCCNCTGGCCTTACAGGCTAGTGCAGCAATTTGGGCGCTTAGAGACTGACCAATGATGGCAACGCGATACATGCCGATCGGTTCTTACAGCTTGCGCCAACGGGTTCCCTCACGGGAGTCCTCTAGCTCGATTCCTGCTGCCAGAAGATCATCGCGTATGCGATCCGCGCCCGCATAATCGCCGTTCGCGCGAGCCGCCTTTCTCTGTTCGAGCAATTGTTCAATGGCCTCAGCAGAGAGCGAATCTTCTGCACCGGGCTGTCCTTGGGTGAAATAGTTTTCAGGGGTATGGACGAGTAGACCCAATAGCCAACCACCGGCTAACAGCTGATTTACGGCATATTTTTTAGCCTCGCTATCGGACGCCCGCCTGACTTGATTTGCCAGTTCGTGCATGGCGGCGAGGGCCTTCGGCGTGTTTAGGTCATCGCAAAGCGCCGCTACGACTGCATTGGGGTAGTCTGGGAANGCCAACCCCTGCATATCGCGACTGGTCAAAGAGCTCGAGTCGTCGGCGTCTCGAAGGCTTTGATAGAGACCATCGAGACTCGCCCGAGCTTGAGCGAGAAGNTCATCCGACCATGTCAGTGAGGAGCGATACTGACCCGACAGCAAGGCGTAGCGCAGCACTTCGCTGCTGTGCTTCTCCAGCAACGCGCGAATAGTCAGCACATTGCCCAGTGACTTGGACATTTTTTCCGTGCCTAGATTTAGCATGCCGTTGTGNAGCCAGTAGCGCACATAGGTTGGGTGATCGTTNGCACAGCGGCTCTGAGCAGCTTCGTTTTCGTGATGAGGGAAGGTCAAATCNGAACCTCCGCCATGAATGTCGATGGTGTCACCCAAGTGTTTTTTCACCATGGCGGAGCATTCGATATGCCAACCCGGCCNGCCTCGGCCCCATGGGCTATCCCAGCCGGGTTGGTCTGCCGTGGAGGGCTTCCAAAGCACNAAGTCCTTCGGATCTTTTTTGTAGTCGGCGACCTCGACTCTGGCGCCATCGATCATGTCTTCCAGCGAGCGCTTGGCCAACGACCCGTANTCGGGGTCCGACGGCACGTGAAACAGCACATGACCCTCGCTGGCGTAGGCGTGGCCCNTGCCGATCAGGGTGTCGATCATGTCAACGATTTCCGCAATATGGTGNGTCGCCTTGGGNACAACATCGGGCGGGCGCACTCCTAGAGCGCTGATGTCCTCTTGGTAGGCAAGCGCAAATCGTTCGGCGAGGGTAGCAATGTCTTCGCCGTTTTCGGCAGCCGCTGCATTGATCTTATCGTCAATGTCCGTGATGTTGCTGACGTAGGTAACGCGAGGATAGCGCGTGCGCAGCAGGCGGATGAGCACATCAAAAACCACTGCAGGCCTGCCNTTGCCGATGTGCACGAGGTTGTAGACCGTCGGCCCGCAGACATAAACGGTCACATGCCCGGGGTCTGCTGGCACGAAAGTTTCTTTCTTGCCGCTAAGTGTGTTGTGAAAAACAAGTTCGGCGTGGCTCATGGCGCGGTTGGACTCCGGCAGTCGGCAGATAAAATAAGGGCTGACGTTTTGGGCGGCGGGCAGTCTACTCTTTTCGATGCGTCAATGCTGTAGCACGCTGACCGTTAAGAATTGACGACTACTTGCNTACCTTGGACGTCCAGATAAAAGCAGTTTGCGCGCTCGGTATGGCAGGCAGGGCCAGTTTGGTCGACTTGCATCAAGATAGCGTCNCCATCGCAGTCAAATTGCATGCTCAAAAGGCGCTGGGTGTTGCCGGACGTCTCGCCTTTTTGCCAAAGGCTTTGGCGNCTGCGCGAAAAATACGTCACCGAGCCCGATGCAAGTGTTNGCTCNATGGACGTCCGGTTCATCCAAGCCAGCATCAACACGGTGCCAGAAGCACGATCCTGAGCAATCGCGGGCACCAAGCCTTGGTCGTTAAACTTCACGGCGTCGAGAAATTCAGCGAGATCAACAGACGTTCCCGCTGCGGCTACTTCTAGTGCTTTTAAATCAGTCACCACTTGCTCCATATTGACGGCTCAAGTGCCGATAAACGCTGCGCAGCGCCATGGCTTCACCACCTTCCGGTCGGCCTGCCCGCTTGCGGATGTTGAATGCCATGACGTCAAAGTGCAGCCAGGGAATGTCGTCGATAAAGCGCTTTAAGAACAGTGCGGCGGTGACCGCTCCTGCATAGGGCGAGGCAGCGGAATTCACCAGGTCCGCGACATTGCTCTTGAGCATATANGCATAGTCGTCATGCAGCGGCATCGGCCATACAGCGTCGTCTTCCGCTTTACCGATTCGAGTCAGCGCCTGTGCTAGATCATCATCGTTACTGAACATCGCCGCGATTTCTGCGCCGACTGCGCCTCGGGCCGCGCCGGTAAGCGTGGCNTAATCCACAATCAAGTCGGGTTTTTCGCTGGTCGCCATGGATAGGGCGTCGCAGAGCAATAGTCGGCCTTCGGCATCGGTGTTGTCGATTTCAACGGTCAGACCTTTGTGAGTATGCAGCACGTCNCCGGGCCTAAAGGCATTTCCAGATATCGCATTCTCGGCAGCGGGGATAAGCATCCGTAAGCGCACGGGNAGAGCTTGAGACATGATGAGGTAGCCCAGACCCAAGGCGATAGCAGCGCCGCCCATGTCTTTTTTCATCAGNCGCATGCCGCCGGANGGCTTCAGGTTCAAGCCGCCACTATCGAAGGTGACTCCTTTTCCAACGACGGTAATTTTCGGATGGTTGGGGTCACCCCAGGTTAGATCCATCAAGCGCGGTGGGTCATCCGCTGCACGCCCTACGGCATGAATGGCACCGCACTCAAGATCGAGCAGCTCGTCACCAACAACCGTACTGACCGTCGCCTCAAATGTCGTGGCTAACGCCTCGACCTCAGCTTGCAGGTGCGAGGGCGCCATGTCCTGAGCCGGCGTATTGATCAAATCTCGGGTCAGATAGGTGGCGGCTACGGTATGTATCAGCTCGGCGGCGTCTGCGCTGTCCGGTAGTATCAGCTGCGCTGGCTCGCGCTCGGCTGCTTTATAGCGATTGAACGCGTAGCTGCCCAACCCCCAGCCTAATAGAGTAATGAAGGTAGCGGACTCTTTCAGACGATAAACGCCTTCAGGTAGCGTGTAAGGCAGATGTCCTAGCGTCGCAAGAGAGTCTTCCTGGGCCCTGCCAAGCACGCCGTCACCATTTTCCAGCCAGGCGACTTGGCCCGCTTTAGCCGAGAAAGATTGGCGTTTTAACCATTGCTGATCTGTTGCACTGAGGTTGTTGGTGAAATCCGCAAGTTGTTCGCCATTGATCAGTTGCAGGGTTGTCGCTGGAGTGCTGCTGTCTGCCGGCAGTAGTCCGGTGTTGGCGAAGTCCGCTGAGGTCAAATTTTGCATACGTTCACGGGTCTCGTTAGCTGGAAAAATCGGCGAGGCGAGGGTGGCTCAGGTTGTCAAAGCTGCTGCACCGGGATGCGCTCAAGCCCTAGGTTATTTCGTTCAAAAACACGATCAGCTCGATAGCTAGAGCGCACTAAGGGTCCCGAGGCCACTTCGGTAAAGCCCAGACCAAGGCCAAATGTGCGAAGCGCTTCGAATTCTGCTGGGCTTACCCAGCGCTCTACGGGCAAATGATTCTTGGTCGGCCGCATGTACTGCCCAAGCGTGACAATGTCGACGTNGTGGCGGCGCAGATCTCGCAGTGACTGTTTGATCTCGGCCGCACCTTCGCCAAGGCCAAGCATCAGGCTCGACTTGGTCAGGACTGAGGGGTTGGCGCGCTTGGCTATGGCGAGCATGTCCAAGGTCTGCTGATAGCCTGCCCGCGGATCACGTACCATATGAGTCAGTCGCTCGACGGTTTCTAAATTTTGCGCAAACACCTGTAGCCCGGAGTTCACGACGGTAAACACAGCATCTCTATCACCGTTGAAATCTGGGGTCAGGGCTTCAACCGCGGTATTAGGATTCAATGCTCGAATGGCTTTTACACAGGCGGCATAGTGACCGGCGCCGCCATCACTGAGATCGTCACGATCCACNGAGGTCAGCACCACATAGTTTAAGGCCATCAAGCGCACAGACTCCGCCGCATTGGTGGGTTCTTGCAGATCCAGCCAGCCCTTCGGATTGCCNGTGTCTACCGCGCAAAACCGACAGGCTCGGGTGCAGGTCGCGCCCATTAACATGATGGTAGCGGTGCCATGATTCCAGCACTCGCCAATATTGGGACAGTGAGATTCTTCNCAGACCGTCGCGAGGCGATGCTTGGTAACTGTCTCTTTGACCGCGCGATAACGCTCGCCGCCGCCGACCGAGACGCGTAGCCAAGGAGGCTTACGTTCTATATCCGTCCTGGCATGGGCGCCGGCTTTTACCCCATTCTTAATNGCTTTGAAGCCCTGTGGGGTTGAGAATTTCTCGCCACTTTTGATCGGTGTCTTGTTCGACACGGTCTACCTTTTATCTGTTTGGATGAGGGTTTCGTCGCTACTCTACTGCTGACCGCCGCAANGCATCTCAGCGGTTGNTAGNCGTTATCGTCAGCGCTCTGAAACTGCAGGCTATGTAGGGTGGCATAGAGTCCATTTGCCGCCAAGAGTTCCTCGTGGCTGCCAATCTCCGCTACCTGACCTTGGTCCAGCACCAANACGCGNTTTGNTTCCTGAATGGTCTGTAAGCGATGCGCAATGATGATAGAGGTTCGNCCTTTTGTCAGCCGCTCTACCGCATCCTGGATCAACAGTTCAGTTTCTGTATCAATGTTCGCGGTGGCTTCNTCTAGCACTAAAATTTCTGGGTTTGCAGCGAGCACTCGCGCAAAAGCNAACAGCTGTCGCTGGCCTTGCGACAAATTTTGGCCGCGTTCGGTCAGTGGGGTGTCATATCCCATGGGCAGTTGGGATATGAATTGGTGTGCATTGACGGTCTTCGCCGCTTCGATTGCCTGTTGCCGAGTGACCAACGGGNTGCCCAGCGCAATATTGTCAAAAATGCTGCCGGAGAAAATGTGAAAATCTTGCAGAACCACGCCCACACGACTCCGTAGATCGCTGGANCGGATGCGATTCAAATCAATGCCATCGAGAAAAATCTGCTCGTCCTCGAAATCGTAAAATCGACTAAGGAGGCGGATTAAGGTGCTTTTACCGGAACCGGTGGGGCCAACAATCGCCAGCTTTTCGCCCGGGTTGATGGAAAACGANACGTCCTTCAAAACGGGCATTGTGCTGTCGTAGGCAAAACTGACTTTGCGAAATTCTACGTCTCCACGTAGACGCTCAGGCAGCGCGACCGGNTTTGCCGGCTCGTGAATCATTTCATCCCAATCTAGCGCCTGAAANATGCGTTCACCGCTTGCCATAGCGCGAAACAGGATGTTGGTTTGTTCTCCTAGGACGACGATCGGGTGGAANAACATGGTGACGAACTGGGTGAACAGTACGACCTCGCCAACAGTCATACTGACTTCCATCAGTTNACTCGCGCCGTAGTACAAAATGAGGCCAATGGCGATTTGCGCGAGGCTTTCGTTGAACGCGCCATAAAGGGTTTCGACGCGCGCGAGGCGATGTTCAAAGCGGCGATTTTGCTCGTTGATCTCGGTGTAGCGGTCGAGGTTGTGTTGCTGACGGTCGGATAATTGCACCACCTGCAGGCCGGCGAGATTTTCCTGCAGGTTCTGGTTCAGACTGGAAAGCGTCTGGCGGGTTTGGCGAAANAAAAACCGCGTCTTGCGGCGGAAAAGCGCGGTNACCAGCGCGAGGATNGGTAATGCTAACAGCAGTATCAGCGTCAGCTGTACGTCAATCGCGAGCATCACCGCGAGCGCGACAAAGAACGGTACAAATTCGCCCACGAGGGTGCCGAGCCCACGCAGCAGCTCATACAGCGCTTCAACGTCGTTGGTGACTCGGGTCATGATGCGGCCGACCGCAACCCGATCGTAGAACGACGATGGGCGCGTCTCTAAATGACGAAACAGATCCAGTCGCAGATCTTTCAGGCCATTGATGACGGGTCCGATTAATGTCATGCGGTGTGCATGACCACAAAAAGCCCAAGTCAACTGGATGAGTGCATAGAGCAAGCATGCNGCCATTAATTCATGCACACCAAGGCTTGCCGCGATGCCTTGGTTAAATTCAATCAGACCGAAGTCGGGGCTTTCAGCGTCGCTCTCGCCGCGGATNATATGGTCGATGGCTACNAGTGAGATGATCATGGGCAGCATGACCTGCAGCGTCGATGCGATAAGCACCAGCACNGTGCTCACTGCCAGCGATACTTTGTAAGGCGCGAGCCATTTTAATAGGCGCCGCAGCAGATGTAGGTTGAGCACAGCGCCGCTGATGTCTGCATCAAACATGGCGTAATCGCGTGGCGTATTCTTTGTTGTTGTGTTCATGAGCCGACCCTGAGCTTTTCAAGATCGTCCTCTTCGCCGCCTTCGCGCTGCACCCGCTCCAGCTCAGCGTAATAACCCTGATTAGCGAGTAGCTCGTCGTGTTTGCCGCTCTCGATAATGCGTCCAGCGTCGATCACGACGATGCGGTCAGCATGCCGAGCAGTACTCACCCGATGGGAAACTAACAGCGTGGTCTGGTCTTGGCGCAGGCGTTTGAGCTCGCCCAANATATGCTCCTCAGTCTCGGTATCCACCGCAGAAAAGCAGTCATCGAGAATCAAGATCGGCGCCCTGCGTATCAATCCTCTGGCCAAAGTTGCCCGTTGTTTTTGACCGCCCGACAGCGTTACTCCGCGCTCGCCGATTAGGGTATCGAGTTGTTCCGGAAAGTCGCTAATGGTGTCTTTCAAGTCGGCAGAGGTTGCTGCCTCCCAGATTCGCGCCAAGGAGCGCGCTGGGTCGTCGTAGGTGATGTTGCTTTTGAGCGGTTCGGCGAACAGAAATGGGTCCTGGGGAACCAGTGCAACTTGCGTGCGCAGTTGAGTTAGTGGGTAGTCACCTACCGGATGCCTGTCGATAAAGATGCTGCTGGGGGCAGGGTCTATCAAGCGCACTATTTGCTTAAGTAACGTGGTTTTACCGCTGCCAACGCGGCCCATGATGGCTAGGGTCTCGCCGGGTGCTACCGACAGCGACAGGTCGTCGATGGCGTTGACGGCGCTGCCAGGATATCGATAGCTAAGATGTTCAATATGCAGTGCGCCAGCGATTTCGGTCGGTGCTTGGGGCGCTGGTGCGTCGGTAATTTCCGCGGGACGCTCNAATACCTCAAACAAACGTCGACTCGCCACCCCGGCTCGCTGGAATAGATTGACGATAAAACCCGCNACGCGAAACGGCGCCACCACCATGTTGACGAACATAAAGAAGGCGACGAAGTCGCCGATGGCGANACTGCCGTTCAGNACCTGGCTGCCGCCGTACCCCAAAATAGTCAGCGAGCAGATTGCCGCTANGCTGGGCATCCAGGCGCCCATGGCGGAATTGATGCGACCNTGTTCGTAAAAGACATCGGCATAGGCCTGGTTGGTAGCCGCGAAACGCTGAATCTCGTTTTCTTCNTGCACCATGGCTTGAATGGTGCGAATGCCTGATAAGTTCTCTTGGGTATGGGTGCCTAAATCCGACAGNCGATCCTGGACTTCGGCCGAGGCAACCCCCATGGCCTTTGCCGAGTGCAGGNCNTAGGCATATACCAACGGCATGGGAGGCAATAACAACAGGGTAAGCCAAGGTGAGTAATAGAGCATGAAGCCAAAGCCAACCACCGTTGCGTACACCATAATGATCAGCAAGATCGTGCCCATGGAGATCAAGCGCTGAATCAAGGAGATGTCCGCAACAGCCCGGGTCATCATGTCGCCGATGCTAAATTCCGCGAAAAATTCTGCGCCCTGCTCTTGGAGCTTATCGAAGAAAGCTTGACGTAGATCAAAGGACACTTTGAGTGCCACTCGACGCACGTTGAATCGCGCGAAAGTAACGACGCAATATCGGACGAGTACTGCGCCAACGATGCCTAAGACTGGATACGTCAGATTAAAGTCTCCCTCGACCATGCGGTTGATCGATACCGCGGTGAGGACGGGAACCATGGCTTCAAAGATGCGNGCCACACCAAACGCNGCGATACCGACATAGAGGCCGCGACGATGGGGGCCGATAAAACGACGCAGTTGCCAAAGCGCTGCTAGCAGTGCGCCTGGGGGCAATATGGGTTCGTCTTCGGTGGGATTCACGACCTAGAAGCTAGCGTTACCCGGCACCCTGGGGAAGGGTATCGCGTCGCGTATATTGTCCATGCCGGTGATGTATAGCAGCAACCGTTCGAGGCCCAAGCCGAACCCAGCGTGAGGTACTGTGCCGTAGCGACGCAAATCGCGGTACCACCATAGCTCGTCAGTGAGCCTTGGATCCATGCGCGCATCCAGGACAGCGAGACGCTCCTCGCGCTGACTACCACCAATGATCTCGCCCACGCCGGGCACTAAAACATCCATTGCGGCGACGGTTTTTTCGTCATCATTCAAGCGCATGTAAAAGGCTTTGATGTCCTTGGGATAATCCGTGACGACAACGGGCCCCTTGATCACTTGCTCGGTGATGTAGCGTTCGTGCTCCGATTGCAGGTCAGCGCCCCAGCTCACTGGAAATTCGAAGTCTTGACCGCTTTGCAGTAATACATCGACGGCCTCGGTATAGGTCATGCGCGTGAAATTTTGTTGCGCAATCGTTGTCAGCCGCTGGATCAAACCACCCTCATCGCGTTCGTCAAAAAACGCCATATCGTCAGGGCATCGCTGCAGAACTCCTGCAATGACTTCCCGTAAGAAGCTCTCGGCTAGGTCTGCATTGACGGCCAAGTCGGCGAAGGCGATCTCCGGCTCGATCATCCAAAATTCTGCAAGATGACGGCTGGTATGAGAGTTCTCAGCGCGAAAGGTTGGGCCAAACGTATAAACCTTGCCAAGGGCGCAGGCGTAGCTTTCCAAGTTGAGTTGTCCGCTGACCGTTAAAAAGGCTTCGGCGGCAAAAAAGTCATCGCCAAATTGCTGACGATCGTCTCGATGAATCTGCTCCAGCGTCGAGACGCGAAAAAGATCGCCTGCACCCTCACAATCGCTGGCCGTGATGATCGGTGTATTCACCCAACAAAAATCATGACGGTCAAAATAACCGTGTACCTCGGCGCTCAGCGCATGACGTATGCGCGATATAGCACCAAAGGTGTTGGTGCGGGGCCGTAAATGGGCGACGCTGCGCAAATACTCGAAGGTATGTCGTTTTTTGCTTATCGGGTAGGTTTCTGGATCGTCGACTACGCCATGAATGATGACCTCGCTGGCTTGAATTTCCCGGTCTTGTCCCTGTCCCTGCGAGGCAACCAAGGTACCCGTAACCGTAACCGAGCAGCCTGTACCCATGTCGACAATCTCCTGATAATTGACCAGTTGGTCGTCCGCTACCGCCTGCACGGTGCCAAAACATGAGCCGTCGTGGATGTGTAGAAACGANAAGCCACCCTTGGACGTGCGCCGCGAGCGTAGCCAACCCTGCACGGTTACCGTGCTCNCGATGGGCGATGTGTGCCTAAGGATGGATTTGATTGAGGCAATCATGGTCGTTCGATACTCATTTGGGCGATAAAAAAAGGCCGATATATTANATCATCACGCTGCGTTTTGTTGGTTATCGGCCTCNAACGACCGAAAGATCAATCGTTGCGTTGAACGGACTGTGTTGTTCGACGTGGGCGATGTCCTGCGCAACATAACTTCTTTCCTCTTCCAAAAATCGNGAGACTGCATCGCGAAATCCGGGATCTGCGATCCAATGCGCGCTGTAGGTCGGCTCGGGTAAGTAGCCCCTGACGACTTTGTGCCCACCTTGGGCGCCGGCTTCGACTCGTTTCAACCCATTGGCGATCGCATAGTCGATAGCCTGGTAGTAGCAGACCTCGAAATGCAGGAAGCGATGATCTTCGACGCAGCCCCAATTACGACCAAAAAGCGTATCGCCGCCTATGAAGTTCAGTGCGCCTGCGATATAGCGGCCCTCGCGCTTGGCCATGATCAGCAACGTAGCGCCGGCCATGGTATCGCTTATGTCGCGGAAAAACGCTCGGGTTAAGTAGGGGGTCCCCCATTTTCGTGAGCCTGTATCAAGGTAGAACTGATAGAAGGCGTCCCACACAGACTCGGTGAGGTCGGCGCCAGTGAGCCATTCAATCTCGATATCGTTGGCAAGTGCATCGCGTCTTTCGCGCTTGAGATTCTTGCGCCTCTTCGAAGATAGCTGCAGCAAAAACTCGTCGAATGNTGCATATCCAGCGTTATGCCAATGAAATTGTTGATCTATGCGCTNTAGCATTCCCGCCTCTGCCAAATCGTGCCACTGATCTTCGGGCAGGAAAGTCATGTGCATAGAACTCACTTGCGCCTGCTCCGCTACCTGNAGGCAGGCGCTGATCAGCAGGTTCCTATCGTCGATGCCACCGCTTGCACACAGCAGCTTGGGAGAGGTNGCTGGCGTGAAGGGAATGCTGCCCTGCAGTTTTGGGTAGTAACTATGGCCGGCCCGATGCCAAGCGTCTGCCCAAGCGTAGTCGAAGACATATTCGCCTTGGCTGTGGCTCTTCAAATACATCGGCGCCACGCCAATCAGTCGGCCGNCATGTTCTACCGCTACATGAAACGGTTGCCAACCGGTGTCGTCGCCAACGCTACCGCTGGTTTCCAAAGCNTGGAGAAAGGCGTGGCGAGTGAAGGGGTTGTAGACACCGCTGCCATCNGCGCAGCGATCCCAGTCCGCGGCGTCTATTTCCNTAATGCTGTGGCAAATTTTGGCGGTGGGTGTCGACAAGACGTTCTCATATATGAATCTGGAGAAAACTATACGTGTGGCGAAGGCAAGAAAGAGTGAAAAAAGTTGGCCACTCGCTCGCCTNATGACTTTGCAAGAGGCTTAAGATTACCTGCCCGACCCACTCGCTTTGGTGGGTTTGAACGCCTATCCTTGCCNAATNGAGGAGGGGCTTCACAGAAGCACTTNTGGGTGGATCTGGGTAAATCGACGGGCCGTGAGTTTGCAACAAGACATTCGAAACGCTGAGCTGCCGCNAGAGCAGAGTATTGGCAAGCTTCCGTTCTTTGGCGTGGCAGCACTTGCCATCATTTCCGTGCTTTTTGGCGGTGTCGTGGGGTTGCTCATGGTTGGCGCGATGTGGTGGATCAGCAGCAGACGGTGGGTGAGAGACGATCCACTCAGCCACGGCATATCTGAACAAGATAGCTCCAGATTGGGTGGGTTCATCGTTGCGGCGGGCTATGTTGTCTTTGCTCTTTTATCGTCGAACCAATTNTCATCCTCGAACGAGCTTGAGCAGGGCTTTGTCAGCCCTTTGGTTACGCNGCCGTCGCTCGTGCTTTGGGGGCTGATTGCCATGGTGGGTATGTGGGACGATTTCGTTAGCAACATTTCCGCCTCAGGAAGGCTGGCATTGGTTTCGATTTTGTCTTTACTCTGGGTGATGATCACACCGGGGACTGTGCAGTTGGAGGCTTTTGCATGGTTGCCTGCGCCCCTGGCTCATGAGGCCGTGTTGGCCGTCGCCTGTGCTTTTATTATTACTGCCTTCGTCAATGCCGGAAATATGGCGGACGGTGCCAATGGCTTGCTGTCGGGCATTTGCTTAGCGTTTTTCGCGTTTACTTTTTTTGAAGTTTCCAGCCAAAGTCTCTACGCGATTATCATGGCACTGTCTATTTTCATCATTTTCAATGTAAGTACNGGCAAGATTTTTCTCGGTGATTTTGGGTCCTATGGCTTGTCGTCGGGCGTCGCGATGACGGCCCTGGTTTTGTACGGTACCGGCGAATATACGATGTGGCTTTTAGCGAGCATCGTCAGTTATCCGTGCATCGAGCTGGTACGTGTTTTTGCGCAAAGAGCGGCGCGAAAGGTCTCACCGATGCAAGCTGGGGACGATCACNTGCACAATTTTCTGTATCGAGTGTGCCGGCAAGCGGGGCTGGGCAGAGTCGCCGCGAATAGCTTGACGGGCTGCACCATCGCTGCGGTTAGCGCAGGTTTGCCATCAGTGATTGCGCTCACGGGTGTGCTCGAGCGTGGTGATACCGCTGCGTGGCTGGGGTACTTTGNTTGTTACATCCTCCTCCACGTCGTGGCTTGCCGCCTGCTCAAAGTCACTGCTGAGCGCGCTGTCAGCTAGCAAGTACATCTGGCCAGGGCTGCTGCAGCTAAGGCGGTGCCCGCGGTGTCGAAATCGCGTTTTCAGAAAATGCCCATCTGCGTGCCAAGGGCGATGGCTAAACCCAATTCTTCACAAGCGGTAAAATCTGCCTGCTGCGGTGTTCCCTTGATGATCAGGGGCTCTTGTATGGCCGTAAAAGGGTAGCCGTTGGCGATTCGCTCCATCGCTCGCACCGCCCCCGTGCCGTCATTGCCCGCGCTGACATACATTGCATAAGGCAAAGGCGACAGTTTGCCCTCTACCTCATAAAACGTTCGATCAAGAAAATCTTTCACAGCACCGGATAGGTAACCGAAATTTTCTGGCGTGCCAAGCAGCAGTGTATCGGCCCACAAAAGATCCTCTGGTCCTGCTGCAAAGGCCCGCAGTACTCGCAAGTCAACCTCGGTGACCTCGGCATTCCTGGCACCTCGCACAATCGCCTCGGTTAAGGATTGGGTATTGCCTGTTTTGGAGTGATAGACGATCAGTAGGTGCTTCAAGGCGCTCGCTCAGTGAATCCTGCCGGACGGTATAGCCCAGCATCGCGTTGGCCACAACCGCCGCCGCAGGAGATACTGTCCGAATCGATGATAGTCAGGAGGATACGCGTGCGCATGACCCAACCCCGAATTCAGCCCCTCGAGCATGATCAATGGAACGAGGAGGCTAGCGCCTTGCTCGGTCCCATTGCTGAGCGCGGCCGTGTACTCAATATTTTCAAAACCCTCGCCAATCACTCGGCACTGGCTCGCCGCTGGATGGTGTTTGCCAACCATATTCTTGGCAAGTCAACGCTGCCGGAGAAAGAGCGGGAACTGGTGATCTTGCGTATTGGCTACCTCTGTCGGGCAGGTTATGAATGGGGTCAACATGTTGTGATCGCGCGACAAGTAGGCATGACCGACGAGGAAATCCTGTGGAGCAAGAGCGGGCCCGACACACCCGGTCTTTCGTCTCTGCACCGACTATTGCTTCAAGCAACCGACGAGCTACATAACGACGCGCACATTGCGGACGCAACTTGGCAGAGTTTGAGTACACACCTGAATCAACAACAGCTTATGGACTTGGTGTTTACCGTCGGTCAATACAATTTGGTGTCCATGGCGCTTAACAGCTTTGGCGTGCAGCTCGATGCAGGGGTGCCTGATTGGAACCTTGAGACCAAAAAATGATCAAGAATCCAGTGGCTAGGACAAGAATAGAAAAAGTGTCCGGTTATCAGGGGCTTGGGTAGCTTCAAAACATTGCCGTCGCGTTTTCGATGTCACCGTAAGTAACAAAACTATTGACACCCCAACCGGGGTGTTTCATTTTGCGCGGCCGCCGTGATTTTTTCGCGAAGAC
>PBTJ01000114.1 GCA_002726925.1 Gammaproteobacteria bacterium
GCCCACCGCGCGGAGCGAGTTATGCGAAATCCATCCATTGTATTCGTGCAGTCCCAACAGCTGAGCAACACTCGTCTGGGCCAGACTCATATTCACAGTTGGCGCGAGCAGGGTTTTGCCCTCGTGCATGACCTACTGCCCAAATCGCTTCTTGTCGAGCTTAAACACGATGCGCTCGAGCATTACCCCGCCCCGGGCACCGAGGCAGCGAGCAGCTATAACGATTTCAGCAGTGGGCAGAGTTTTGTCTTTCCCTCACGGTCCGCGGCGTTTAACGCCATCACTCTGCATCCTTCGCTACTCCAGGCCGCCGCAGATTTGCTCGATATTACGGTTATGGAACTTCGGCTTACTCAGTCGGATTTGTGGCCAAAGTATGGGAAGCCTGACTCACAAACGAATTCAGACGCAGAGGATGACAACAACGATCAGCGCATTCACTGCGACTATCCAAACCATTCGCTCGTACACCCACCGCAATGGGATCGGCCCGAAGCGGTAGAGGTTATCGTCTACCTCAACAGTTACGAGGAGTGCGAAGGCGCAACCGCCGTCGTGCCTCGCAGTGGACCCGAAGACCCAGCTTACCCCTGGCCAATCATACAAACCCCCGGCGTAGGGGACTTGAAATATATCAATGATCGCCGCAAAGCCGAAGCCTATATGGCAGAGCAAGATCCGCAGGGCGCAGCGTTTCGAGCACAGCACTTATATCCGCGAGAGGTGCTGGCCAAGTATCAATTTGGATCTGTGCTGCTGTACCGGCACGATACCTGGCACCGTGGCAGGCCTGTCACACCCGACGCCCTGCGTTTGGCACAAAACCTCACGTTTACTAAGGCTGGCCGCGAGTGGCTCACCCCAGCACACGCGGGATGGTCGTGGTCGATGTATAAACCCGATAAGTTCATGGAGAAGCTCATCGCCCGAGCGACGGTAGAGCAACGCACGGTACTGGGCTTTCCCGCACCGGGGCATGACTATTGGACCGCTTATACGATTGCCGCTGTCGAGGCTCGCTACGCGCCCTTAGGTATGGATATGTCGCCGTATCGCTAAGATGCGCTCCACACGCAACTTAGGCTGCGTTGGTAAGCTAGCAGCCTTGTAAAAAGCCAGAGATAGATAGAGATAGAAGGAGAGAAGACATGTTCATGCGTTTAACGCTCGCGCTGTTGATCACCATTGGCGGCTCCGCAGCAGCGGCCGACCCGATCCAAGCCATACCTCAGCGCGTGTTATTTGTGGGCAACAGCTATCTCTACTACAACGACAGCCTGCATAACCATGTTGAGCGCATGGCAATGGAGCGACACCCCAACACGCCGGGCAGCTTTGCATTTACCTCCGCCACCATCGGCGGCGTAAAGCTCAAACATCACAACATCGACTGGCTGCTCTCCACTGAAAACATTGGCCTAAATGGCCCGTTTCAAACCGTGATCATGCAGGGCGCAAGCTTCGAGCCACTCACGTCACAGGATCGAGCGACGTTCCAAGCAACCGTGGTGCATTATGCGGACAAAGTTCGGGCCCATGGCGCCGAACCCATGCTCTACATGACCCACGCTTACGTACCGCCTCACCCGCGCACCGATGCCAATATGATCGACACCATTGCCCAAACCTACCAAGCGGCCGCAAAGGCAGCACAGGCTGCTGTCGCTCCGGTTGGGCTGGCCTTCGCACGGTCTTATCAACAGCGACCAGACTACTCGCTACATATGACTTTTGATGGCACCCACCCTAATTTACAGGGCACCTATTTGGGAGCTTGTGTCGTATATCTATCACTGTATGGCGGCAATCTTGACGGCCTGAACTATGACTATTTTGGACGTCTGCCCAAGGGCGAGGCACGGTACCTGCAGAAAATCGCAGAAGAGACCGTAGCCGACTTTCGGGCAGCGACGCAGTAACAAATAGATACGAGCCGTTAGTCTTTAACAAAACAATCAGGAAGCAAAATGTTGACCATTCAATGCCAATGCGAGTCCACCGCACTGCGGTGGCAGGAGGCCAAGGAGCTATGGCGCCTAGAATGCTGCTGTAGCGATTGCAGCGCGGGTATTCGTTATCTGCATGAGGCAAAAGGCGGGCCGCAGCCGCCAGACCATCAAATGCTCGACACCGTGTGGCTACCCAATGACTTTTCTGTGGTCAAAGGGTTAGAAAACATCGGTGTCATCAAGCGCTCAGAAGAGGCCCGCAATACACTGATTTACTGCACGGAATGCGGCACTAGCCTCATCACAGACCATGAGGTTTATGGCGGTAAAGTCGTCATCACCCAGATCCAAAATTTTCCTCAGTTTCAGGGCATGAGCGTTGCGCCAACAATGCCAGTACAGGCGCGACACTTCGTCGATGACGTGGACGCCGAATCAAGAGATCGCTTGCCTCCTTTTAGGGGCCGGCAAAGCGAGATCTATGGCAGCGTGTCGCAAACGCTGATCGATGCGTTCCCTAGACTCTATGAACAAGGGTCCACCGGCGACATGAACGCCCAAAGGCTGGCCGAGATTCGCGGAATTAGTTGTGTCGAAGCTTAAGACCCGAAGCGCTGCGCAAAGCTCGACGCAGCAGNTANGAACCTGACATTAAGCTGTNACNCAANATGCGTGGAGAATGGTGTACCNTCTGCTGACTAACNATACGACAAGGACANCTCNATGAAACGGATAACAACACTCTTAGNTGGTCTACTACTAAGTGCAGCATCNCATGCTGANGTTGCAGAGTGCTACAGCTGGCAACCAGATGCTGGCAAGACTGCGGCCACGCTGCAAACCATGCAGGAAGCGGCAGCAATACACGAGAAGCTCGGCGCTGCCGTTGGCATCTATCAAATCAACGTGGGCGGCTCTCATGTNGATTACTGCATGCGTTGGGANAACATCATGGCCTGGGGCGCATCCAAGGATCAAATGATGACTTCCACAGAACTGGCCGAGTGGTTCGCTAGCGTTAAACCGTCTGCGACTATGATTGGCAACATTACCGGCGCCAACGTCGATATTTCTGTCGCTGCTGACAGCATGCCTGGACCATGGGTTTATCAAGTCCAGGTTTGGGAGCTAGCGCCGAGTAGCCGCGCGCAGACTATGGCACGCTTCGAGGAGGCCGAAGCCATTTTNGAGGAGCTCGGCGCGCGCGTGGAGATCTACACCGAAGCGGCCGGCGGCACAGGACTCGTCCACTACGTTTTGCAGTACCCAAACTGGTCCGACATGGCCAAAGGCTTTATGGCAATCGGGCAAAGCGAGAAGTGGGCTGCTTTTGTTGCTGAGAACGATCCCAGCACCGCGGTCATGNTGCAATCTTTTAACGGCGTCGCGCTGCGTTAGCACAATCGCGCGCTCCATATTCTGCGGGCTGGAAAGTTTTACCTNCTCGTCTAGCCCGCAGAAGGTGGTTGTTTACATCCNTGCCGCTAGGCANGNGTAGCCATCCGGCGCAATAACCGTTACGTTTTTCTNTACCTTAAAAACAACAACAAAANGNAAATTANNACGAGATACATCGTGCTAACCCTGCTCAGCTTTTGGTTGCTCGCGGGCTGCGGCAGCGAACCAACTACGCAAGAAACGTCGATCGGACCCATGGCTGCGAAGATGATCGAAGAGCCGGCTACAGCGGCTGCATCCCAGGGGATTAGTCCTGTCATTGAATACGTCTGGCACAGAGCAGGTGAAAACTTCTCTCGAGACGCGCTCATGGAAAACATCGCTTTTTGGAACGCAATGATCGATGCGGGTGAATACGACATCTCCCGCGCAAATATTCTGTTCCCGCGGCAAGAAACCGACGACTATGATTTTATATGGGCGCTTCTGTGGCCTTCAGTGGAGGCACGCGACGCTGGATGGGCTTACTGGAATATAAACGANGCGCCTAAATGGGCAGCGGCGACAACTGGCATCTTGAGCTATGACGAAGACAATGCCTATCTNTTTGAGTTGTCTCGCCAGCGCGAGGCGACGCTCNCGAGTACCGGCGAGATCTACGAAAACGAATTTAACTTTTGCACCTATAACGAAGGCAAGGGTAAAGCAGACCTCGCAGCATTTCAGTCAGCGCACGCCGATTTTGTTGCAGGCTACGAGGCGGATCGAGGCCCAACCGCCTACGGTTACGCACTGCTGACNCCGACCTTTGAGACGGACCCAATGCCCGACTTTGTCTGGCTNAACTTGTGGGCTTCTGTGCAAGAAAAGGCAGACGGGGTGGGTTACTTCGAAGGCTCTGAGCTACAAGCACAGCTGGCTGATATGGTGACTTGTAACGTCTTCGNGTTTGCTGGGCTAAACATCCGCAGCTAGGCCGAACCATTTCCTTATCCCGACGGCGTGAATCGCGTCGTCAGGATCATGCCAAGGGCGCTATGACCTACCCGCTGGCGCCAACCCAAACCAGACCGACTGTGCAACCTCAGCATCGCGCATCGCTCGTCGCGCCTGCAAGATGATGTCTCCCGCCTTGGTTTGATCGTAAAACCATTCCTCTGTTGCCCATGGCCCAATTGGCCCCTGGGCAAGCTCGCAGGCAAGTTCTTCGTAATAGCAACGTATATCGTGCACGGTGCCGTATATGGTCTCGGCGGAAAACCCAAGATTCTCCCAGTGCTCGCCGGTTGCGATTTTCACAAACTTATCCAGTGCCTCTGGCACTTCTGCAGCACTGATACGCATGCCCAGCGAGGTTTTTCCGCTTGTTTGGCGCGCTCGGTCATAGGCCGCCTTCAGCGCCTGCGCCTCATCAACCGCCGGATGCAGGTCGGCGTTAAACCGCGGCGGCAGCGGGCACTGTAGGGGTTCACTGTCGTCCAAACTGACACTAACGGGAAAGTCTCTGATAACGGGACCTTCGGGTTCCTCGAGCAGTGCGAATGCGGCGCGTAACACCTCGGACTGAAACTGTTGATCGCTCGGTTTCCCAAGCGACCGACCCAGCGGGAAATCGGTATAGAGCGCCCTGGGCACACCCATNCGCTCAGCCACTGGCCGCATTGGCGTTAGNACGATGGTGGCCAATCCCGCTAATTCGAAAACGTGAGCAAGCGTACACACGGTACGCGGGCACATGGGTCACGTACCCGTGAGCAGCACGACATCCACCTGTTCATTGAGCATTTCTTGCGCGCATTGTGGACCNGAGTCGAGGCGAATTTCTGTCACGCCGTCGGATTGATTACCCGCAAACGAATAATGNTGCTTCGCCACCGCTCCGATGATGCCGTCTTCCGCGAGTTCGTTGAGGCGGTCAATGGGATACACAACATTGATATCGGCTGCGAACCCACCACGATCGAAGTTGACGCTGTGATGGCCGAGTTTTAAGTCACGCGCGTCCCTCGGCAACGTCTCAAAATGGTAGTCGCTGTCGCCAAGCTCGAAGCCACCGCCTTCGCGATGCAGGGCAGCCGTTGTGACAATGGCGACTTTGGCATTGGCCAAAGTTCTGGGCGCGTTAAAGCTGCAGCGGTCAAATTCCGGGAGTGCCATACCCGCTGCGAATTTATCGAATGCATCACGATCTTTGCCGAATACCGACATAGGAGAACAGCCCTGTTAGCAAGAGCTAAGACGTTCCCAANCGGGTTGATTCAAGTCAAGTCGGCGGGGCTCACACTGCGACTAGGGCANCCCATTGTCACCCAAAAGTGTTTTGTTGAATCGCCGCGCATCTTCCGCTGNTCGGCGGCGTCAGGCTNGCGCCTTCTACTCTNCGGANATAACGCCGGTGGCAGAATCGATGNCTCAAAAAAAAGCCTCGTGATTGCCCTGATATCAGGGGGACAAATTTCATTTCATATTGCAACGTCTATCGCTAAAACAANNTCGCCCTCNTCGTCGCTGTACGCTTTGAGGTATCTGAATTNCTTGTTCACTTCATTCGAGTNAGACCGCTTNTGGCCATCACTGAAGNAACTTCTAAANATCAAATCTCCATCGCGCTCAGCGNATAGAACGCCGATCTTGCCTTCCCTAACGATTCGAAAAACATTGTCGCCGTCCGAGTCCTGGCCATTAGCTTCATACGTCCAGGCGCCTTTTTTTCAGCTGCTGCTCTATGATGTNTGGGTCGCAGTCTGCGGANGCCGAACTGTCCATGACTAAAGAGACCAGTNCCAAAACACTGATACACACCCTGCGAAAGACNGAAGNCNTTTTATNCTCNTTNTTGCGNTGGCCGTCCACTAGGACCCNCGTATTCAGGATCAAACGCAACCTACCCTTTGNCCGAGGGATGAATTGCTGCCATGAACCTTGAGCATTGAATCGGTCTTTGCAACGCACGCGGAGTGCAGAAAACCATCTAAGATTAAGCGACCCGCAAGAGTGGTATTTGGCTACAACGGGCAGGAAGACTTCGCGTACATTAGNCACACNCGAACACTGGAAGTCCTGAGCTCGCNGGCGANGCNNTCCTACTTCGTACCCACTANATAGCCCACTTTGGAGAACCACGTGAACGTTAACCTTGACCCTGATCTNGCAGCCATCGTTGAGAAAGCTAAGTCAGAGAACCCTAACCCACCGCACCCCGCAGACATTCCCTTGGAGGTATTTCGNGCTGGCTANGTTATGCAAGGTCAACTGCAGGCAACCCAAGGTCTGCACTGCGAGACNGTCTATGANACCGCCATCGAGAGCGAGGCCTGTCTTGTGCCGGTCAGGGTGTATCGCGCGAAAGAATCACAGACTGAGGAGCCAGGCCTAATTTTCATTCATGGTGGAGGTTTCACAATCGGCAATCTGGATTCACACGACAGCCTATGTCGACAGTTAGCCATCGAGGCATCGGTCACGGTAATTGCCTTGGACTATCGTTTGGCACCCGAGCACAAGTTTCCTGCAGCGGTCGACGATTGCCTCGCTGCGACACGCTGGATTTTANCTAACGCAACAGCGTTTCAGTTACATGCCGATAAAATCGCCATCGGCGGCGACAGTGCAGGAGGNAATTTATCGGCAGTGATTTGCAACGAACTCAACAAAGCCAACGAACCTATGCCCGCATGCCAGCTGCTGATTTATCCAGCCACGCGCACGGCAAATTTTGCAACACAATCACGTCAAGCGCTGGCAAGCGGCGTAACCCTCGACAAGCGATTGATCGATTTTTTCAACGACATGTACTTCGGCGGCGTAGATCTCGATCTCAAGGATCCAAGGCTNTGCCCTGCCCTAGCGCAGAANCTNAGCGGCGCGCCGACGGCCCACATNATAACGGCAGAGTACGATCCTCTGCGCGACGAAGGTGANGAATACAGTCAGCTATTGTCTGCGGCTGGGGTTCAGGCAAGCNATCGTTGCTACGATGGATTGATGCATAACTTCNTCCTGCAGACCGCNGTNGTAGCNCTTGCAAACCAAGCNGTGGGNGATTGCGCAAGCTTCTTGAAACAGCANNTNGCTTAAAGATCCAAGCCGNTCCTTGGCTTCAGGAGGAGAAAACTGCGGGGTTNGCTAGGCCAACCGCCGCAGCTTGTNAGCCGGNTTAAGACGCAGCGTTTGAGCGGATTAAGTAACCNTCCCAAGGCTGAGGATCTTGGCANGTGGCCACNTCGTCAAAGGTTGCCATCATTGCTTGACCTTCTTCGGAAGCTGCAAATGCGGCCGACGAGGCTTCGCCTTCTTCCGCAGTCTGCCAGTAGTTAATCCAATTAAAGTCAAACGATGCCTCTGGATTTACCTCGAAGTCCGGGGCGCCAAGCATGAACCAGTAGCTCGAATCGGGATTCGCCTCGGCGCCGGCTGCTAACATTGGCAGGTATCCATCCATCACAGCAGCTCGCAAATCCGCAGGCTCTTTGCCTTCGTTCAAAGAACAGAACATGTTGGTGAGATAGTAAGGGGCTGGCTCGCCAGTGAAACTCGCCGGCATAGCCTGCGGGATGTACGAAGCGAATCCGAATCGATCAACGCCAACCTCTTCGCCACAGGTCAGTACTGAAGCATAGGCCGCATCGTGTGCTTGAGCGGCTTCCGAGGCGGCATAAGCCTCCCATCCAGCTGCGCTGTCCTCTTTTGAACCCCAACGCAGTACCCACAAACCGTCGTAGTCTTCGGTTTCCCAACCCTTGGGTATGTAACCAAAGGCTGCTAGCGCTGGCGCCTCCATCCCATCGATTACCGAATTCCAGCTGGCATTGAATTCGGTCATCTTTTCTTGTGAAAAATCTTCGCCTTGGTTGCACCACAGATATTCATAGTATGCATCGGGTGCATTGGCTGCTGCTTCTGTGGGTGCAGCTTCCGCTACTTCCGGTGCCGGCGCGGCGACTTCTTCCTGCTTCGCGCAGCCTGCAGCCGCCAGCAGCATCGCACCAAATAAAATTATGTTCTTCATTATCAAGTCCTCGTTTATAAGTAACTATCCCGTCTGACTAAATCCTACTCTTTTGGTGCCCCACCCTCCAAGAAATTTTGGCAACCTCAATTACCCTGGCTCACAACGACTTTTGCACACCCAAGGTGAGTCGCCATTGGGGTGACATTTGTACACCGCGAACATCGCCATCAAAAGGTAGCTCTAACTCAATGCCCAAACGCTCGGGCTTGCCAGCAAAAATCGGCACAATCGCGTTGGCGCCCAAACCAAAATACCATTGGCTGCCGCCGTAGTTCGATGTCACTGCTGTTTGTACCGGAGCCGTAATCAGAGCGTCCGTGCCTTTAAGCCCGCCCATTCGTTGATAGGCAACGCGAGAAGACAACGAAACTCGATCGCTGATAGCGCGCTGAGCCCAGAGTGTTAACCCTCTGGAATTACCGAAATGCCACTCTTCACTGGCGAGTTCGAATTTGCCGCTTACTTGTCCGCCAAACACCCAGTCTTGCTGCGTGTAAACGTGGGTAAGTGCTGCGTTTAAACGCAGGCTTTCATCACCGATTTGCATGCCGTAAGGCAGTCGCATGTTCATAGTCACGCCCATGGGCGTGAGCACCCAGTCAGTGGCATCAGTATCGGCAATGGATTGCGCAAGCCCCAACGTCAGGTGTGATCGATGCGATGCATTTTCGTACAAGCGGAACAAACCATTTAGGCTCACCGATTCAATATCGCTGCTCGACGTTGAAAATCCACCCACCGCAGTGCGCGACGAGTCGCCCGACATCATGTTTGGCGGTGAATAACTCTGTAGGTCCATGTCCTTGCTTGAGGCCATCAGCATGGCCATAAGCGTGATCCGATCGGTGGGCGCGTACATTGCGCCCAGCATTAACATGTCCATATCCATGTCTTGCGGGACCACGCTGAGCACAGGCGGCATACGCCCAGGCGCATTGGGTTGCATGAGCACTTGCCCATCGCTGAGTTCGTCTCCCCCAGTTTGGTTGCCCGACATATGCATACGCATCAGCCGAACAGAGAGCATCCATTCTCGCGCACGGTGGTAATGATCGCCCATTACGCCGATAGGCCCGTGATCTATGGCGCGCGCGGAAGCAGCCTGTGTCATGTTTGTTGCACTTAGGCCAAAAAATAGGCCGACGGCCACCGCGCATAGACGCGCGATGCTTGAAATCGTGTTCATTATATTTCTCCTTTGTTTTGCGAGACACTTCCACGCTTACGAAAGCGAGGAGCAGCAAATATCAACCTCGCGCAAGCCGTAATTGAATGACGCGCGCAGTCGAACTGTTAACTAGGAAGGAGAAGTCGTCGGCGGGCCGCGGGGTTGGGCAATACTGGGATCAGTCAACCCTGGGTGATTTTGTTTCTGAGGCCCCGTCGCTGGAACGAACGCGTTGCTAAAGCGTATAAGCGGACGAGGTTCTGCCGGTTCTGCAGCCGCCAGCCCGTCGAGACAAAACATGCAGTGCGCAAGCAAAGTCTCAGAAATTGCGGATGAGAGAGCATTATGGCAATGCTCAGTGGCGTCGGCGCCATCGACAGCAACTACTTGATGTTCAACGTGTCCGCCGCCGAGACCGACCCCAAAATGGGCATTGCCGACTCCGAGCCCGATGGCACCGAAGAGCCATGCGGCGAACGTTAAGGCCCGGCCGCTGGTGAATAGTAGGTTAGAAATGGACATACATGTTCATCTAGGACGCTATTCTAGGCCGCAGATCCGTAGCGGCGGAAGACAATAAAACAAGTTTTGGGGGAAGCATATCGATTTTTAAAGACAAAAAAGGTTGGGCCTGGAGTTTAAGCGCTAAACCGACGCGTACTAGGTTTCCTAAAAAAGCATGATACGGGTGTAGCGGGCAGCTTCACAGCCAAAAGTATAAGAGGCGCAGGGGTGAGCACTGACAAATCGGAGACGGAAGCAGCGCGGGTATTCCCCGCACTGCCAAAAGATCAGTTACTGAAAACCGCTAAATCGACATAAATCGAACGGTTTTCCACGGTGCGAATGTCCTTCACAGCGCTGATCAATTTTGCGTAAGCCTCTGACCCGCTTGGGTTCTGAGGAAAAAGGTCTGCCATGCTATTGGCCGACACGGTAACCGCATGGGTGGATTTTTGCTCGCCCACACCATTTAGCACAAAAAGATTAGTGGCCGAACTGCTGCCATCCAGTGCACTGATGTACTCTTGCCAAGCACCAACATAGGCATCTGCATCGGATACGGCAATTCCTGTGTTGATGGTGTATCTGCCCGGCGCTGGCACAATCGCGGGATTGCCGGAGGTTACGCCGGAGCTAAAAAACATCGCTTCGGAGACTAAGGTTGCTGAGGCAGTCATTTTTGCAAAGAACTTAAGGCCGTCTTCAGAGCCGTTGTTTAACGCATTAGCCTCATCGATTTGAGCTGGCGACGAATAAACCACAGCGATTGAATGTGTGCTTGGGTCATCACCATTGCTCACATGTTGGCGCAGGATGGCTGTGGCTGGGTTCTTCTTACCCGTGGGTGAGTTCCAGTATTCCGTCAATGCCTCGACAACGCCTGCAGGATTACTGACATTGAAGTTGTACACAAAACCTACGATGGTCGCTGGCGCCGCATGATCGTCGGCCTGTGCCGTCGCGGTGGCGAGAGTCATGAGAGTCGCAGACAGCAGAGCAAATAACCTTTTCATCTTTATTTTCCTTATTTCGATTGAGGCTTTTCGTCCATTTTTTTTAAAGGCTCCACAGCATCACGAGCGTAACTAAAGCCTTCCTCCTCAGGCTAAGCCAAGGAGGTCTAAGACACAATCGTGTTTCCTACTGAGTTGGGTTGTCGTTGGTTGTGGTGTGAAGCGCAAATGACTTGGAAACTCGAACCTGTGCTACGTTCCAACAATGGACATCGATACAGCATTCCGGCACGAGCTTGCTTTTTTAACTGATCAGCGCGAGTGGGCAGATTGAGAGGCTGAGTGAACTAATTATTAGCAGAATCTTGAAACACGTCTTGATAACCTTGATCGCAAATAAAGCTGGGGCACAACTCATTGCGGTTAGGAGAGATAGATGCGAATCACAGAGATTTCTGAGCTGCGGGAAGTTATCCCAAAACCAAGCGAATCGGTTGTAGAGAAAAAAGTCAGCCGGCTCGATGAAATGGCGATCGACTTTATCAGACGCTCACCGTTTGCCGTCATTTCAACGGCCAACTCAAAAGGTCAAATCACTGCATCGCCAAAAGGCGATAGCCCCGGATTTATCGAAGTGGTCGACGAAACTACCCTCATGGTGCCCGACAGGCCAGGCAATGGCTTGGCCGACGGTCATTTAAATATTTTGCAAAACCCCAGCGTTGGCCTAATTTTTTTCATCCCTAACGTTCGAGAGAGCCTGCGTATTTCTGGGACGGCAGAGCTTCATCATGAAGAAGAACTCCTAGATAAATTTGGAGTCCGCGGCAGGCCCGCTGTTCTGTTAACCAAGGTGCAAATTGATGAAGTTTTCTTTCACTGCGGGAAAGCTCTAATTCGATCAGAGCTATGGTCCCCGGAAAGCTGGAACGAACCTGACCGCGTCTCCTTTGGCAAAGCTTATGCATTACGGCAGGGCAAGCATGGCTTAACGGGCAAAGCCTTAGCTAAGGTAGTCGATGCAGCGATCGAGCGTGATTATCAAAAGAATCTTTAGATGACGGTAATGACACGAGCGCGCATCGCCACGGACTTCGTTTCTGCAGGTGCGTCTCGGACGCCGCTTGGTCCACCCAGCGTCCACCTAAACCTATTGATGCATCAAGAAACGCCCTAAGCCATCGACGCAAATCGAGCCTTGTCAGCTTCTCGCTAACAACAGCATTTCTCTTTGCAACATTTGCAAGTGCGCTCAACGCAACATTTGCCTTTTCCGCATTCGCATTTAATTTTTGAATCGCCCATATGCACTTTCCTCTTCTTTCAGCGTTGCCAGCCCCGAAGCATCTACGGTACAACTGCGTCGACTATCTTTCTATACAGATTCTGAATCGCATATCAACTCTATTTCTGCGCCTCTCAACAATCCTTGATTGCCGCTAAAAACCAGCATCCTTTGGTTATCGGCGTCGAGCAAACTTCGTTAGGCTTCCGCGTGAGGCTATTTTAATTGATCACACAACGCCTGAATCTCAGTCATGCTGACAAACGGCGCTCAAATAAGCGGGGGCCTTGAGCTTGAAAGCAAAGTATTTGTCAAACTAAAGGTGACCAGCCACGCGACCAGAAGGACAGAGGTTACGCCCAAGAAATCTCTGTATAAGTCAGCAACGGTGGGG
>PBTJ01000115.1 GCA_002726925.1 Gammaproteobacteria bacterium
GAGCTACTAGCCGCCATCGAACGCTGGCAGAACATGGCTGATGATGTGAGCAAAGAGGCGGGCGAGGTACAAAAAGCGCTAGTGCAGGTTCGCACCCAGCACAGTGATCTTTGTGTCGAGCAGGAGAAAATCCGCTACATGAAGTTGGGGTATATAAAACAGCTTAAAATTGCTGAGTCCTCGCTTGATGATCTGCAGCAATCAACGCACTTGCGGCGCTTTATGGGCCAACTGGACCGAACGACTCAAGCAATCACCGAGCAAATGGCGGAGCTGCAAGGACAGCAACGCTCAATTGCCGCACGCTTTCGTGAACTCAACGACGAACGCATCAAATTTGAAACCTTAGCGGCCCGGGCTAGGGAAAAGATAAAACATACCAGGGCCCGGAAAGAGCAAAAAGAAGCCGATGTGCTTAGTGCACAACGATATGTGGCGAAAACCCGTAGGAATCACGGCAGTTAAAATTGCTCGAATCCCATGCCTGCTTGCAGTATACGAGGGTGGGATCACATCACATTACACGACGCTGGCACGGTAATTGCTGATCTTCACGTAAGTTTGTAACCCAGCAGCCAGTACAATGTCTGAAAATTTTCTGTCATTTATTGTAAACGCCTCGCCGAAAGCCGCAGACGCTGGAACCGAAGCGCCCGCTGACCTGGGCCAAGATGTCTCTCAAGATGCTGATTTTAAGGCAATTTTAATCAAAGAGAAGGCTAGGGCGCAAAGCGCGAAGACGACGGAGCAGCCAGCTGCTGGGGCTGCTATCGATCCAACGACAGAGCCGGAGGTTGATGCCGACACCTCGCCGAGCCAATTGGAGGCGGACTCTCAAGCGCCGGTTGATTTGCCAGACGCTGCGACAAACGGCAATCCGTTGCCCGAATTGTCTATTCACTCTCGTGCCTTGCAGGTTGGTAGGGTGATCTTAACCACGGCCAACCCAAAGGTGAGCGAGGAAAGTTTGAGCGAGTTTGCGCGGGCTCAAGGTGGGTTAATTCCTAACTTAAAGCCTTTAGACGCCTTACCGACGGCGACTAGTTCGCCGATACCCCCGACAGCTAGCCTGCTGCATGGACAGGTCAACATCGGCGAAAAAGTCACACCAAGTGAATTATCCGTAGTTCCAGTCCCTGCAGGCATTCAAGCGTCGGCGTTGGCCGACGCGACAGCACAACACATTGCATTGGATGCTCGTCAGCGATTCATGCAGCAGGCGAATATGTCTGGCGATATGCTCGCTACTATGGATGCCAAGGCAGCAAATTTAAAACCTGAATCGGATGAGATGATGACCAAAAGCTCTGAGGCTTTTGCGCAGACAGGCCAGACACAGCAGGCAGAACTATTACAGCAAATGAAGCATGCTAACGAGCGGACGAACCCAGATCTCGCGCAAGCGAAATCAACACTATCGACCATGCTCTCTGGCCAAGTTGAAGGCCTTGCTGACCGCGCAATCGCCGGCACGGAGCAATTCTCGGAGCAAAGTTCGTCCGCTTTTCAGTCCCAGGCCCACGGAAACCTTAGCGCGCAACCTGTGCAAAATGCGAGCAGTACATTGATACAGACCCCTTTAGCCAATGTGCCGGTAAGCTTGGTCGATGCCTTGCTGTCTTCGGACCCAGCGCAAATGCAATCGCGCCTGCAGCCTTATCAGGTTTGGGTCCAGCGCTTTGGCGAAGTTCTAGCGCAAAAACTGGCCCTGGCGGTAAAGGAGGGTAATTGGACGGTGAAGTTAAACCTCAACCCCTCAGCCCTTGGTCCTGTGGGAATCGAGCTACAGGTTGGTGATCGCGGTATCGAAGGCCAAATCGCCGCAAATGATGCTAATGTCCGTCAACTGTTAGGTGATTCTATGCCGCGCCTGCGCCAGGCGCTTGAAGCGTTGGTTGGCGACGGTGCCGGCGTAAACATCGAGCTAAGGGATAATCGGGATCGTCAGGCAAAGCGCGAAGATTCTCAGGAGATTGAAATGTCTATGGACCTTTTGGCCGAAGAGCTGATTCCGTCGGAACAGGAATTGGCAAGTGGCAACATTCTTCGGGATGGCTTGAATGTTTTTGTTTAAACTGGGCAACGTGTAAGAGGAGTTAACAATGGCAGAGGTAGAAGAAGAAGCANCNTCAAAAGGNGGGTTGATCAAGATTATTCTGATCGTACTCATCGTTCTGCTAGTCGCGGTTGGATCNGCCCTAGGAGCNCTGTTTTTTACNGGCTTTTTCGATGAAAAAGAAGCNGACGCAGCGGAAGAGGCGATTGCCGAGCTTGAGGCAGAGATCGAGNGCACCGATGAGATGCAGATGCCGGAGACGGTGTCGAAAGACGTGGTTGAGGAAGAGAAATTCAAGCCNACCTACAAAGACTTTCCGNCGCCTTTTGTGGCCAACATTGTCGGNTCGCGCAAGGTGATGCAGGTTACGCTTGCGGTGATGACGTATTACGGCGANAAAGTGACCNCAAAGATCGACGAACATGANTTTGCTATTCGCGCTGCGGTGCTTGATCGTTTGCGNTTGGTCAGNGAANCNCAGCTTCGAGANGANAATTTNCGCCNGGATTTGCAGGAAGAACTNGCTCTGATCATGAACGAGACGCTCGAGCAGTTTGAAAATTACAATTTCGCGGCNGTCGAATCGGTTTACTTCATCGGCTTCGTCGTCCAATAGCATAGGACTGCCGTCCGACAAGCGCTGGCAATTTAAGAAAACCGCAATATGGCCGAAGAAAACGACAAGCTGCTAACCGAGGAAGAGCTCGCCGCCATTGAGGAAATGGTGGCGACGGGTGATTTGGGTGGTGAGGGCTATAACGTCGGGGTCGCGACGGGCAGTTACGACCTAACCCGCCAAGACACCAGTGTTGGGGTCAATGTCACCGCGATCGAGCAAATTAACGACCGCCTTCACCGCTTTATGCGCATTGGCCTGTTGGAAGAGCTTCGCTACAACGCAAGACTCCAACCCGGCAGGACGGAAATCATCCGCTACGCAGATTACGTCGCAAGCACATCCCCACCCTTGGCGGTAAACGTCACTAAGATCGATCCGCTGCGCGGCGAGTGCTTGATTGTGATTCATTCCCAAGTGGTGTTCAGCTGCCTAGACAATTGGTTTGGCGGTTCGCCCCAATCCCTGACGTCTGTGGCCGCAGGGCGTATTTTTACGCCTACGGAAAACGCTGTGATCAACAAGATACGCGACGTTATTTTTAACTCGTTAGCAGAGGCTTGGGCGCCCTTCATGCAAGTCGAGTGCTCGCTGTCATCGTCTGAAATCAGCGCGGTCTTTGCCAACATTGCGGCAGATGACGAGATGGTCATCATGAACCGTTTCGAAACTCAGGGTGATGGTGAAGACCTCGGCTTTGTTGATGTGATCTATCCCTATGCCAACCTAAAACAGGTGCGCGATGTGCTGAGCACGCGAATCACCACCAGCGGCAGTGACGCCGAATCAGATGCGCGGTGGAGCGCGGGATTGTTAGGCAGCCTAGAGGAAGTGCCGATCGAGGGCGTGGTAAAGGCCGTAGAGCTCTCCATATCGGTGGATGAACTGTCGAATATGAAAGTGGGCGATTGGTTCCCCATACGTCCACCAGAACATGCCGAGTTATCGGTGAATGGTTTCCCGGTCTTCAATGTTGAGGTTGGCAGTAGAGGCAATCAGGTTGCGATACAAATTGTTGAAAGCGTAATGTCAGAGGAAGAATAATGAGTGAGACAGAAGAGAACGGACAGGACGCTGGAAAGCAGCCGGAAGCCGCCGCGGAACAAGCAGCCGAGCCGTCGAGCGAAAGCAACATCAATCAAGAAGTCATACGCGCGATTCCCATCACGCTGTCTGTCGAAGTTGGCAAAACTAGGCTCAAGCTTAGAGATTTGATGCGTTTGTCCCAGGGTAGTGTGCTGGAGTTGGATCGCGGAGTTGGTGAACCCATGGAAGTAAAAATTAACGACACCGTTATCGCTAAGGGCGAGATCGTCTCGGTAGGCGATAAGCTCGGCATCAGCGTCACTGACATCGTCGCGCCTCTTGAGCGCGTTAAACCAGCTTAATTGATGGATATGTCACCGCTGTTGTCGGCGGTTCTCAGCTTCGTCTTTGTTCTGGGTTTGTTGCTCGCAACGCTATGGTTTGTGCGAACACGCGGTATCGGCGTGGGCACCATGCAGGGCAAGAACCTGCGTGTAGTGAATTCCCTGCGTCTGGGACCCAAACATCGCCTTGACGTTGTTGAATACGAGGGTAAGCGCTTACTTCTGGGCGTGGCCGCGAATCAAATCACGTTACTTGATAATCAACAACTCGAGAGCGCGAGCGAAACCGCTCCAGCAGACGATGCTGCTGACCCTGCCGCCGCAACGCAGTCCGCCCCGGGGTCCTTTGCCGGCCAACTGCGCAGACTCATGCAGCCCAACAAAACGCCGTAAACGGTCAAACAAACATTACTGATCCAGGGCTCGTCGAGAGAGGCTTGCGAAACTGCGCTAGCGTCCCGGCCGAGATGTGCGCGTATCGACGCCCGCTGTGGTGTTAATGGCTTGCTCGAGCAAATCACTGACCTGCGTCGCTCGGTCCGGGGTCAGCGCCGTCCCCAGCCAAACTGGCAAGTTATTGCGAATTTGAATCAATGCGAGTGCGCTGCAGCCTTGGCCTCGTGCATCCAGCCAATGACCAACCTGAGTGCTCCGTTGCGCTGGATCGTGGGTCGTGATCGCTAGGCCACGCAGATTTTGTACCAAGCAGGGCAGTACCGGCCCTGCCGTGGTAGCAACGGCTTCTTCGGTTGGCGCGGTTAACAGGCGCTCTTGGGCCATCACTTTTTCGATGTAGTCCTGAGCATTGGCAGGCAGCGGCACGTTCGGGTCGAAACCGCTCGGCCCTAATCGATAGCTGGCCAGCGCCAGTCTGCGACGGGGCTGGGGCGAGAATGCCGCCAAGTCATCGAGCAACTCGCGAAGATAACGCGCCCCGGCGTCGATATTGGTGCACGGGTCAAACAGTGTCTGTCGGTCAGTGATACCTAAGTGAGTTGCGGTGATCGGCCATTTTATTTGCATCAACCCTAGCGCATTGGCGCTAGAAATCGCATCCGGGTCCATGCTGCTTTCGACGATCGCAATGCCCATGAGCAGCGCTTCGTCGATTTGATAGCGATCAGCGGCGCTCGCGAAGCAGTCCTGATAGGGCAAGGCTGCCAGCGGATCTTCGAGAGTACTCTCAGCTGCAACGCTCGACGCGGCCCGCGTAGCTGGTGCAACAGAATCTGCCAGGTTTTGCACATCTGCGTTCACGGCAGCTTCGGCGCTTTCTGCAGAAGAGATCGGTGCAGGTTCGTCAGCCAGCGCTTGGCTAACGTCGTTTGGCGCTTCTTCCTGAGCTTGCGGGGTCGGTTGTGGGGCGCCTTCTTCCCCAGAGGCCTGGTCTGCTAGGCCAGGTGCCTGTCTCGGATCAGCGGGTGCAGCTGTCCCGGCAGCTTGGCTTGCCTCGGCAGCATCGTTAGCATTCGGTCCTTGAGCTTGTTCTGGGTATTTTTCGTCGAGAAATTCTGCGAGACCAGGCGGTATGTCTAGGTCGACCACAATGGGGTCTTCTGCTGCTGGAGAAGCGGAGTCTGTGGACGGGTTATCGCTGGGCAGCGGGTCTGTAGTGGCGGCAAGACCTACTGGTGGGGTGAGCAGCAATATAGCCAAGGACCAGCGCATCAAACACTCGGTGGCACGCTGCACCGCCGCGCTAAAACGCCGCTCCAATGTGCTCATACCCCCAATGTCTTCATACAATGATCACCCTTGTTATTGTCTATTTTTGGTAGACAGTGCGCATGGTAGTCAATCCGTGCCCAAAAGCGACTGCAAATGTCGCTGTCGAGAAACCGACGAAAATAAAGCGGCAATTGGTCAAATTTGCGCCAGTAGCGGCAAAATGTCGCCATATGCTTCTAAACTATTGAATTTAAACAATAATAAAGGTGGCATGCTCTTTGCTTTCCTGCTGACATGAATCGATAAATCACGTGGCCGATGGGCCTCGTTTGACTTGATGAAAGGTCGCATGAAAGAAATTCGCACAAGCTTAACCGCTCGAACGCTGATGGCGCTGGTTATTACCGGACTTGGCTGTCTGCTGCCGCAGGTAGGTTTTGCCGAGGGCATTCCGGCGCTGAAGGTGCTGGAGGGCAACGACGGCGGCACCGAGTACAGTCTATCGCTACAGCTCATCATCGTGATGACGCTGCTCAGCCTGCTGCCGTCCATTTTGATTCTCATGACCTCCTTTACCCGCATTATTATTGTGCTGTCACTGCTCCGACAGGCCATGGGTACTGCACAAACGCCGCCAAATCAGGTACTGATCGGCATCGCGCTATTTCTCACCCTGTTCATCATGAATCCCATTTTGCAGACCATCTACGATGATGCGCTGGAGCCGGTTCAAAACGAAGAAATCACCTTTAACGAGGGTCTAGACCGAGCGCGCGTGCCCCTGCAACAGTTCATGCTGGGCCAAACCCGCGAAAAAGACATGGTGTTGTTCATGGAAATGTCCGACACCGACCCGGTGGAAGATGTGGCTGACCTGCCCTTTAGCGTGCTGGTGCCCGCCTTCATCACATCGGAGCTGAAAACCGCTTTCACCATCGGGTTTTTGATCTACATACCGTTCATCATCATCGACTTGGTGGTAGCCAGCGTACTGATGTCCATGGGTATGATGATGCTGTCGCCAATGATGATCTCCATGCCGTTCAAGCTTCTCTTGTTCGTGCTGGTTGATGGCTGGGGGCTGGTCACCGGCTCCCTTGTCGCCACGTACATGACTTAGGGGTCGGCATGGATACTTCGCTAGTCATGGATATCGCCTTGGATTCTCTCAAGGTCACTATTTTGGTTGCGGCGCCTATCTTGGCTGCAGCCCTCATCTCAGGCCTGCTGGTCGGTATTATTCAGGCGGCGACCTCAATTCAGGAAATGACCCTGAGCTTTATTCCAAAGCTGGCGGTTATGGTGCTTTCGTTGGCGGTGTTCGGTGAATGGCAGATCGCTGTGTTGGCCGAATATTTCAACGACATCTTTGAACGCGTCAGAATGATCACGTTGTAGCGCCATGACTTTTTTTGTTGCCGAACTCGTCGAGATGTTCCAGACCTTTATTTGGCCATTTGTGCGCATTACCGCACTAATGATCACCGCGCCGATTTTCTCTCAGCGCGCCCTGAACCTGCGCGTGCGCATTGTCATTGGCTTTGTTCTGACCTGGATGGTCTATCCTTTTGTGGACATTCCGCAAATCGATCCGTTCAGCGTCTGGGCCATATATGGTTTGTTCAACGAGATTACCGTTGGCGCCATCATGGGTTTTACCCTGCAAATTGTTAGCGCAGCCATCGTTGTTAGCGGCCACGCGGTGTCCTCTAGTATGGGCCTAGGCATGGCCAACATGATGGATCCCAATTTGGGCAACGTGCCGACGTTGTCACAATTTCTGCTGATCATCGGCCTACTGGTTTTTTTGAGCCTTGGCGGACACCTAGTGTCGATCAGCATTTTGGTACAGAGTTTTATCGCTATTCCCGTGGGCAGCGGATTGCTCAGCACCGAGGCGATATCGGGCTTTATCGCCTTTTCCTCTCAAGTGTTTATCGGCGCCATCATCATGGTGCTGCCTATCATGCTAGGCCTGCTCATGATCAATGGCTGTTTGGGGGTTATTTCCCGAGCATCCCCCAGCCTCAACGTGTTTGCCGTGGGCTTTCCAGCGCTGATCCCCATTGGTTTCGGCATGGTGTTGCTCAGCATGGTGACCATCATCAGCAAGATGGAAGGACTGTGGTTTCAGGCCTTTCAAACCCTCAATGAAAATATGTTGGGCTTGTAATGGCTGAAGAATCTCAAGACGACAAAACAGAAGAACCCACCGCGCGGCGCCTGGAAAAAGCCAAGGAAGATGGCCAAGTGCTGCGTTCTCAGGACATGACGATAGCGGCAGTGACCTGCACGGTGATTGGGAGCCTGTACTTAGGTGGTTTTTGGATGGGGCCGCGCTTTGTCGAGACGTTCGCAGAAGCGCTGACCATTCCGGCGAACTATGCCTTTGAAGAAGATTTAGCGCTGAATCGATTGTCAATTCTGGCGTTAGACAGTTTTGCTACCGTCATACCGGTCTTTGCCTTGGCCATTTTTGCCGCCATAGGCTCAGCTACCGCCTTGGGCGGCTTCGTGTTTTCCGCTAAAGCCTTTGCGCCGAAAGCCAGCAAGCTGAATCCGATTAAGGGCATGAACCGTATTTTTGGCCTCAAGGCATTGGTAGANCTCGGTAAAGCCTTAGCAAAATTCTCGCTGGTCGCCTCAATTGGCGGTTTCTACNTGTATTTCAATTTTGATTCGATCCTGAAAATTGGCGATANCCCAATCAATCTGGCCATNGCGGCAAGCGTCGAAACCGTTCTGTTNGGCGCACTGGTGGCCACCGTTGCGCTGGTGATTATCGCCATGATCGACGTNCCCTATCAGCGCTATGAGTTCATCAAAAAACTCAAGATGACCAAGCAAGAAATCAAAGATGAGATGAAAGAGATCGAGGGTCAGCCCGAGGTGAAGCAACGTATTCGTGCCAAGCAGCGCGAAATGGCGCAACAGCGGCAGCTGGATGACGTGCCTGGCGCAGACGTTGTGATTACCAACCCGCAACACTTTGCTGTGGCCCTCGTCTATGAAATGGACAAAGANGAAGCCCCTCGGGTGGTGGCCAAGGGTAAGAACTTTATGGCCAAGCGCATCCGTGAAAGCGCCAACGATAACGCCGTCGAGATCTTTGAGGCGCCCTTATTGGCTCGTGCTCTGTACTTCACCTGCGATGTGGGCATGTACATACCCTCGGGCTTNTTCCATGCCGTCGCTCAGGTCATCGCCTACGTTTATGGATTGAATGCTGTCACACCGGACGGACAGCGAGTTGTCCGTCCTAAACCTCAAGTGCCTGAAGATCTTGTCTTCGATGAAAGCGGTCGACGCCAATCGGGGTCGGCTGATGCTCAGGCGCTTTAACGATGAACNTATTAATGGACCGCCAAGGAAAGATACGATGATCCCGCTAAAGGAAGAACCGACCATCAATGCAGCACTGTGCTTCAGTGAGGAAGACGCCCATGCCCTGCTGGGGTGCCAAGCCTCACTTGCTCNTGCCGGNAANGTGGTCATAGCGTCGGCNCGGCAAGAGAACCTGCTGGCCCACTACACGCGTACCGTATTGGCCGAAATCAANAAGGCATCGGGATTCGCCGATGCCAAGGTCGCCATTCGCAGAATGCCGAAAAGCAGCGATGGCTTGTTGGAGCGGCTTAACGATCAATTAGCAGCCATGGACGTGGCGACTCTGCAAGCCAAGCGCATCGTGAAAACGCGCGAGATATGGCTTTATGAACTGCCGGGACCTGCACAATCTGAATTGTTGCAAATGGCGGCAAACATGGTCAGACAATTTAAGGCNGCAGGCATTGCTATCATTGTGCACTCTCGGCAGGCCAGACCCGACTCNCCGCACCTGCAAAAACTCGCAGAGCGCTTGCGCGCCCAGCATGTGGTTTTTCAAACGCCCAGCGAAGCGCAGTGCCAAGCATTGGCAGAAAACGCTAAGGGGCGACCNGAGGCCGGGCAAATTCAGCAGTTGATTCGCTCACTTGGCGTGAGCGTTGAATATGACGAAAGCGCGAATCTGGCNGAGCTACCAGCCGCTTCGGATCTTTCCAAGCTGATGCGCAAGNCCGAGNAGNTACTACCATCGCGTGAGCAGGTGCAGGCGCCGGACAGTGCGCCTCTCGCANCGACGAACAAGAACACGATGCANGCGCCTAAACCGCCAGTNAGTGGGGTATCTAATNCTCGCGTGTTGGCCAGCTCAGGCATTGCCTGCTTGCTGATTGTNGNTCTGTACTTCAGCCCCAATGCCGATTTCTNCCGCTGGGCAGGCTCAACCACCAGTGCTCTNACCAGTAACGCCAGCGCTTGGCTAAGTGATCGACTGCCGACAGCGGCAGCAACGCCGAATGCGCAANANGANGNACAAGGCGAGCCGTCAAGNCGGGTCAATCTACCCATCGCAAAACCGGATCNNGTAGCGACGCAAGTCGCGGCAGCCGCAGTTTCCACACCGAATGCGNCGTTACCCANTACGCCAGCGNCAAGCACANAGGTACCGCAGTCTGCTGCAGAGCCTCAAGTGGTTGATGCTGAGGAGGGCTTGAAGGCTCTATTTCCGGTNGTGACCCCCNTGGTGACGAGCNATGTTGCTCGAATAGCGCCTGNGCAAGNTGCTTTGCCAACGGCGTTCGAACCTGGCGTCTATGTGCANCATGCGTCTTTTCGCCTACCGCAAAGTGCGCTGATTTGGCNNAACAACAACAATCAGTTNCCTGGCGTTAAAGTGGCAGCCAAGGAAGNCCGATTTGTTACGGTNAGCGGTCCTTTTGAGGACCGGGGNCAAGCCCTCGATTACCTGACACAATTTGGTATCNCAGCGCAGCCTTACTTTATTGACGGCCGGGTGCTNCGTAATAGCGGACAAATTTAACCGAGCCNACCAAAGCGATATTTGGAGAGAAACATGGCAGACGAAGAAAAACCGACAGCAGAAGAGCTAGCCGCCCAGGAGTCCGCAGAGGTCACAGATGCCACTGCGGCGCCCAGCGATGGCCAAGACCTAGCCGATGACGCCGAAGAAGCTGTTGAAGCCATCGCCAAGAATGTGCAGGAGCGTGCCGCAGAAATAGAGGACGTGCTAGCAGATGCCAGTACACCCGCAGCTCTGGTCAAGGAGGAAAGCGCAGAGTCGGCAGATGCCTTGCCGGCGGTTGAGCAGCTGATGGAAGCGCCAGAGGCAAAGGGCGCTGACGCACCGCCTGCGTCGGATGGCGAGGAACCTAACCTGCAAATCAGTGTCGGCGGCGAGCGGGTGCGCATTTCCACTGCCCATCCAATGATCGAAGAGATCGCCGAACAACTGAATAAGTCGCGTCAGTTTACGATGTACTCTGTTGGCGGGTTGTGTACGGCGTTGCTCGGGGCGGTACTGTTTTACGTACTGATGGCAGCCCAGTTGTCATCGAAAGTAGGTGAAATTGACGGCATGTTGGGTGCAATGGCGAAACGCACCATACAAATGACGCGGGGCATCGAAACCTTTAGCGCCATCGAAATGCGTCTTGATGAAGCCCTGGCAAATCAACTCACCCAGCGCGAAATGCTGGCGGCAAACGAAATTGCCATGGAGGAGCTCAACGAAGTGCTGACCGCAGTGCCTAGCGAAGTCACAAGCACGACCACAACCGCGCTGACACAAACACAGCAGGCGCTAGCGGCTCAGCTACTGCAACTGCAAAACGACAATAAGTCGCTTGGGCAAAAGCTGGCTCGCTTACAAAAAGCATTGGATGCGCAAAGTGACGAGGTTTCGTCGATACGAGGCGTGCGCAGAGAGCTGTCGACCTTACGCTCAAGCATGCAACAGGTTGAGGCGACTGTCGGAGATCTTTACATCATCGAGCGCGCTCGCGTAGCCAAACAGGTACTGGGCGTCAAGGAAGAGGTGCTCATGCAGTAGTGCCGGTTATGTGATGCGCATCACAGCATCGGCTGAATTGCGTTTTTGACCATCGCGAAAAGACTTGTTGAGTGTCGATTAATGGTTGATATTTTAAGAAAAATGACACCACCATAGAGGAAAATCGAGAGCGTAATTCTGAGCGGAAAGATGCAGTTTTTGCGGTGTCTTAACGCTTTTTGAGATAACAGACGGAGTGGTATGTGACGGATAAATTTGTACCGATCTTGTTAATAACGCTGACAATCGTGCTGATTGTTATCCTCTTTATTGTCATGAGCTATATCCTGCTGCGACTTCGAGCATTGGAAGTTCAGAGGGGCGCAGGTGAAGAGATCGGCGGCGGTGCACTAACCCAAGGGGAGGCAGTACCGACGAAGGGCGGGTCACTCGCTGGATTTCGCGGTAAGGGCATCTGGGATGCACTGGAAAGCCCCAGCAAACACCCCGCCATCATTGACCAATTACGTAGCCGCTACGCCTTCGTCCTAGCACGTCACATAGAGTTGGTGATTGATCAGGGCCAACTGGATCGACAGCGGAACAAAGAGGCAGTGCCAGAGAGCAGTGCGCCCATTGGCGGTTTGCGGGGCGAGATTCAATCATGGCTGCCGCAATCCTATGTGCAGCGTTTTTACCGAGTGGGCATTCAATCGCTCACGGCGACTGCCGAAGAATTAGCCGAGCTGCGATCTGAAGTGCGCGGCTTGGTAGACGAAATTCTAAACAGGCTGTACATGAAGGAACAGGGTCAGGGCATTGGCCAACTGATCACCATGCATACGTTAGATTTCGACGTTCAGGCGCGCGGTGAAGAGTACGAGGCGGACCTAGCCGAGCAGACGGAAGCGACCCCGGACGACGACCATACCTAGACAGGCTGGCTCACGTTTTTTCGCACTGCCGAGTAAGCGCCAGTGATGTGGCTAAGGTAGGATAAGACGGTTATACCGCAGTTGGGGCGCTCTTGGACATTTCGCACATTGTTGACGGACTGAATGAATCCCAGCGTGATGCGGTCTCTGCGCCCCTATCCAACGCCCTCGTAGTTGCTGGTGCTGGCAGCGGCAAAACCCGTGTCCTTGTGCATCGTATTGCCTGGCTGATTGACGTCGAGGGTGTTTCGCCACACGGCATTCTGGCGGTGACGTTCACCAATAAAGCCGCGGCGGAACTGCGCGCACGCACCGAATCCTTGCTCAACGTCTCTGCCCGCTCAATGTGGGTGGGCACTTTCCATGGACTGGCGCACAGACTGCTGCGCATGCACTGGAGCGAGGCGAAGCTGCCGCAGAATTTCCAGATCATCGACAGCGATGATCAAGTGCGTCTGATCAAACGCATCATGAAAGCCCAAGACGTTGACGAAAAAAAATGGCCCGCGCGCCAAGCCGCTTGGTTCATCAACGGCCAAAAAGATGAGGGCAAGCGTGCCCACGAGGTGGCCGCTGGCGAAGACCTTTTTCAGATCACCCACAAGCGCATCTATCAGGCCTATGAAGAGGTTTGTGACCGGGGCGGCTTGGTGGACTTTGCCGAACTGCTGCTGCGCTCCCATGAGCTGTGGCTGAACGATGCCCAGCTGCTCGCACACTACCAGCAGCGTTTCTCACACTTGCTGGTGGACGAGTTTCAAGACACCAACACCATTCAATACGCATGGCTGCGGGTGCTGGCAGGCCAAACGTCGAAGGTGATGGCGGTCGGGGACGACGATCAGTCAATTTACGGCTGGCGCGGCGCCAAAATCGAAAACATCCATCAGTTCACTAACGACTTTGCTGATGTGGCAACAGTCCGCCTAGAACAAAACTACCGCTCCACCCAAACCATTTTGGAGGCAGCCAACGGTCTGATCCAGCGCAACAACAACCGCCTGGGCAAGGAGCTTTGGTCTAATGGCGATAAGGGCGAGCCACTCAAAGTCTACGCGGGCTTCAATGACCTCGATGAAGCGCGCTTTATCGCCGAGCGCATTCAACAGTGGGTGGAAGACGGCGGCAGCCCCAGTGAAGCAGCCATTTTGTATCGCTCTAACGCGCAATCTCGGGTGCTGGAAGAGGCGCTTCTGCGCCTAAACATTCCCTATCAGATCTATGGTGGGCAGCGCTTTTTCGAGCGCGCTGAAATCAAAAATGCGCTGGCCTACATGCGGCTGATGGAAGACCGGCATTCGGATCCGGCTTTTGAGCGCGTGGCCAACACCCCCACCCGGGGCATCGGCGACAAAACACTCGAAGCTATTCGCCAGCTCGCGAGAACCCATCAGACTTCACTGTGGCAAGCCGCCAAGGATGGTATTGCGGGTGGCGCCTTTACCGCACGAGTCAATGGCGCCGTGGGCGCCTTTATTGCGCTGATCGACCAGTTAGCCGAGGCTGTTGCGCCTTTGCGCTTGGACGAGTTGGCGGAGCATGTGATAGATGCCAGCGGCCTGATGGAATTCCATAGCCAAGAGCGCGGCGAGCGCGGGCTGGCGCGCAAAGAGAACCTACAAGAGCTGGTGTCGGCCTGCCGGCAGTTTAGCGGTGACTTGGTCTTTCCCTTTGAGGACAGCGATCGTGCCGAGGTCAGCGTGCTGCAAGAATTCTTGGATCAAATGACGCTGGATGCAGGGGATCGCCAAAGCGCCCAAGGCCCGAGCGTGCAAATGATGACCCTGCACTCGGCCAAGGGACTGGAATTTCCCCTGGTATTCCTCGGCGGCATGGAGGAGGGGCTCTTTCCTCATCGCATGTCAGTAGAGGAACCGGGTCGCCTAGAGGAAGAACGGCGACTCGCCTACGTGGGTATTACGCGAGCTATGCAAGAACTGTATCTGACCTATGCGGAAAGCAGACGGCTGCACGGTCAGGATAGCTACAATCGCCCCAGCCGTTTCCTGTTGGAAATTCCACAGGATCTGCTTTGTGAGGTGCGTATGAAAGCCAGCACCCAGGGCCTCTTTGGCAGCGGCTATGCCAGCACCAGCGGTGGTGGTTTCCAGGCGGAGGGCAACGGCATGCGTATGGGGCAGCGCGTACTGCACGGCAAGTACGGCGAAGGCGTGGTGCTGCAATTTGAAGGCACCGGCGAGCGCGCCAAGGTTCAGGTGAATTTTGCCGAAGGGGCGAAGTGGCTCATGGTTGGCTATGCCAATCTGCAGGTTATGGATTAGATGATTGGGGAAACGAATATGAACACGCAACAAAGGCAATGCCAGCTCACGCGCTGGCAACGCGGAGTAAGGGTTCTCAGCCTCGCTCTGGGACTACTGCTGGGCCTGTCGGCCTGCGCACCAACAGAGGAATCTGCGGCTGCGAATACTGCGGGCGCCGCAGACACCAAGGTGTATGAGTGGAAGATGATTACCACTTGGCCGAAAAACCTGCCGGGTTTAGGTGCTGCACCCGAGCGCTTGGCAGAACGCCTACGCATCATGAGCAACGGGCGACTGGACATCAAAGTCTATGGCGCTGGCGAGTTAGTGGGGGCGCTAGAAGTCTTTGACGCGGTTTCTCAAGGCACCGCGCAGATGGGCCACGGTGCGGCCTACTACTGGCGCGGCAAGAATCCCGCGGCGGCGATGTTCGCCACCGTTCCCTTTGGCATGAATGCCCAGGAGATGAACGGTTGGTTGCGCTATGGCGGCGGGCTGGCGCTTTGGCGGGAGCTTTACGGCAAGTTCAACCTGGTGCCCTTTGCTGCAGGTAACTCCGGGGTGCAAATGGCCGGTTGGTTTAACAAAGAAATCAACTCCATCGAAGACCTTCAGGGTTTGAAGATGCGCATACCAGGGATTGGTGGCGAGGTGCTCTCGCGGGCCGGCGGCGTGCCCGTCGTGTTGCCTGGCGGCGAGATCTTCACCGCGCTGCAAACTGGCGTGATTGACGCAACAGAGTGGGTAGGCCCTTACAATGATCTCGCGTTTTCGCTGCATACCGCGGCCAAGTACTACTACTACCCTGGCTGGCATGAGCCCGGTCCCACCTTGGAAGCCTTCGTCAACAAAGATGCCTGGGAGGCGCTGCCGCGGGATCTGCAGGCGATGATCGAAGTGGCCACTCAAGCCATCAACGAAGACATGCTCAGCGAATTTACTGCCCGTAACAATGCAGCCTTAGATACGCTGATTAATGAGCATGGGGTGCAGTTGCGCCGATTGCCCGATGATGTGATCGCTGCGCTGCGTGCATCCTCGGAAGAAGTGGTGGCAGAAATTGCCGAGGTGGATCCGCTGGCGAAGCGGGTCTACGATTCTTATATGGCCTATCTTGAAGATGTGCGTCGCTATCACTCGATCAGCGAGCAGGCCTATATGAACCTTCGCGAATCTGCTGATTAGGCGGGAGCTGTCCATGGAGCTAAAAAATACCGAGTACGAGGTAGACAGCCAAGGCGTCGCCATCATCTGGCTGAACCGGCCCCATCGCATGAATGCGTGGACGGGTCGGCTGCATACCGAATATCGTCATCTGCTCGAGCGAGCGAATAGCGATACTGCTGTGCGAGCCATCGTCGTCACCGGCCGCGGCAGAGGTTTTTGTGTGGGCGGCGACAGCGAGGCGCTCAGCGGCCATGCAGATCGGGGTGGTTATGACGCAGGCATCAGTGCAGATATCGCTAAGCCCGGCTACGGCACTGATGAGCACTTCGATGCGTCCTTTGCCTATCACTTTGGTTTGGATAAGCCGGTCATCGCCGCCATGAATGGACCAGCGGCAGGGGTAGGATTGGCGCTGGCCTGCTTTGCTGATTTGCGCTTCGCTGTGCCCGACGTCAAATTCACCACGGCTCACGGCAAGCTGAACCTGCCTGCAGAATATGGACTGTCTTGGATGCTGCCGAAGATTGTGGGTCTGGGGCGGGCAAATGATCTACTGCTCACCAGTCGAGTTTTCACCAGTGATGAAGCCCTTACCTTGGGCTTTGTGAATCAGATTTTCGAACCCGCGGAGTTGGTGGCTCAAACGGTTGCATACGCCCATCAACTTATCGCTAGCGTATCGCCCAACTCGCTGCGTCAAACCCGCTGGCAGATCTATAAGGATCTTCACCGCGATGTTGCTAGCGCGGTGATCGAGTCCGAGCGCCTAATTGAAGACATGGCTATGGAAGAAGACTTCAAAGAGGGTATTGCGGCCTTGGTGGAAAAACGCCCGCCAGATTGGCCGTCGATCAAATAGCTAAACTGCCGCGCCCTAGGTCTAGAGTTTGGACGGTAGCCAAGTGGCGAGGCTTGGCCATATGAGCAAGGCGACCAGCAGTAACAGCTGCAAGCCGATAAAAGGCATCACCCCTCGATAAATTTCTGTGGTCTTTACATGCTCTGGTGCGACCCCGCGCAGATAAAACAGCGCGAAGCCAAATGGCGGCGTCAAAAACGAGGTCTGTAAATTCAAGGCGATTAAAATGCCCAGCCAGATCGGGTCGACTCCCATGGCCATCAGCACGGGGCCGACAATGGGTACCACCACAAAAGTGATCTCGATAAAGTCGAGAATAAAGCCCA
>PBTJ01000116.1 GCA_002726925.1 Gammaproteobacteria bacterium
GATCCTGCGGTTGAGGAATCGCTACGGCAGCCAACAGCGCTGCCTAGCGCCCAGAACCACGTCACAGATGAGTCATAGAACGCTAAGTGGCAGTTTTCGGTTCCCTTTAGATTAACAGCGCCAGTTCTTGGCGAGGACTTCGATACTTTCTTTAAAACAAGTCCTCGGGGCTTATTTGTTCGAACTGGTCGGCGTGGTACCCATGAATAGAGTCGACTTGCCTATCTGGTCAAAAATTACATCGTTTGCACACCCGTTACTGCAGGCATTGGCTCACCCGAATTGCTAACATGCGCCGGCGCTGGCGTGAGCGACATTGGTGTGATTTTGCGATGTTACGTCGCCTTATTTTTCTAGGATCCAGTCTCTATGAGTTCGGAATTGCTTCAGCAAATTCAGCAGCGTCGTACCTTCGCGATCATCTCTCACCCCGACGCCGGTAAGACCACGATGACCGAGAAGCTACTGCTGTTTGGTAACGCCATTCAGTTGGCAGGCACGGTGAAGTCGCGCAAGTCAGATCGGCACGCAACCTCTGACTGGATGACCATGGAGCAAGAGCGGGGCATCTCGGTGACGACCTCGGTGATGCAGTTTCCCTATGACGGGCGTGTGGTGAATTTGCTCGATACACCCGGCCATGAGGATTTTTCGGAAGATACCTATCGCACGCTTACTGCGGTGGATTCCGCTTTGATGGTAATCGATGGCGCCAAGGGCGTAGAACCGCGAACGATCAAGCTGATGGAGGTATGTCGCCTGCGCGATACGCCAATCATTACCTTTATTAACAAGCTTGATCGCGAGATTCGCGATCCTATCGAGGTACTGGACGAGATCGAGGACATACTGCAGATTCAGTGTGCGCCCATGAACTGGCCAATCGGTATGGGCCAGCAATTTAAAGGCATTTATGAATTAGCCACTGACCGTCTGGTGTGTTTCGAGAAAAGTCAGGGCCACCACATCTATCCCTATCATGTCATTCAAGGTCTCGACAGTAATGAGGCCCGCGAGTTGTTGGGACTCGATTACGCTGGCTTTGTCGATGAAATCGAACTGGTGCGTGGTGCCTGCCATGAATATGACCAAGACGATTTTGAAAAGGGCACCGTCAGTCCGGTGTATTTTGGCACCGCGCTGGGCAACTTCGGGGTGCAGCAAATGCTTGATGGCTTCGTGGAGCAGGCCCCCAAGCCTCAGCCCCGAGCCACCCACGACCGCATCATTGAACCCGAAGAAGGCAAATTCTCTGGGTTTGTGTTCAAGATTCAGGCGAATATGGATCCTAAGCACCGCGACCGTATTGCTTTTTTGCGGGTGTGTTCGGGTACCTATCGGCAGGGCATGAAGTTGCGGCATCAACGCCTAGGCAAGGATGTGCGCATAGCCGACGCGGTGACGTTTATGGCCGGCGATCGCGTGCAAACCGAAGAAGCTTTCGCTGGCGATATTATCGGCCTGCACAACCACGGCACCATTCAGATTGGCGATGCGTTTTCTGAAGGCGAGAACCACGAGTTTATTGGTATCCCCAACTTTGCGCCGGAGTTGTTCCGTCGGGTGCGTGTCAAAGATCCGCTGCGCAGCAAGCAGCTTGAAAAAGGTGTGCAGCAGCTGGCAGAAGAAGGCGCCACGCAAATGTTCAAGCCCCTTGCTAAAAACGAGCTGATCGTTGGCGCGGTTGGCGTACTACAGTTTGATGTGGTGGCATTTCGCTTAAGGGATGAGTACCGGGCCGAGTGTATTTGGGAAAATACCAATACGTTCACCGCGCGCTGGATTCGCTGTGACGACGACAAAATGCTCGCTGACTTTCGTAAGAAAAATGCAGAGAATCTGGCCATTGATGGTGGCGGCTACCTGACCTACTTGGCGACAAGTCGAGTGAATTTGCAGGTCATTCAGGACCGCTGGCCGGACGTGGTGTTTAGCAAGACGCGAGAACACTAACACTGGAACTAGGCAGAGGTTTGCTTTGCAGGGAACGTCATCGCAATACACTGCTGATCCTTCGCTAGTCGAGGCGTTTCAACGGCTTTCAGAGGACTCGCTGAACGAGCTAGAGGCGGCGTTGCTGGTCGCTCGGGTGGTTGACGCCGATATCGACATCGAACGAGTTCGTGAACGCATTGCGAGCTTGGAAGCAGCGGCACGGTCTCAGGGTGCTGTCGATGTTGAGGGGCTACTGGACCTTTTGCGCGCGCAGGGCTTTGCCCAAACTTCTCTCGCTGATGTCGATCTCAGTCACAGCAGCATCGATTGGCTGCTGCAGCAACACCAAGGGCTACCCATTGTCGTGGCGGTGCTGGTCGTCACCGTGGCGCGTGGACTGGGTATGCTGGCGGAGGGGGTCAACTATCCGGGCCATTTCTTGCTGCGCGTCGACGATGCGCTCATCGACCCGCTGGCCATGGCAGTGGTAGATGAAAGTTCCCTGAGAAAGATCCCCGGTTTAACAAAAGATCAGATGCTGTCGCCTGCCAGTCCAGTCACCATGGCTTTTCGCATGCTCAATAATTTGAAGGCCTACTACATGCGATTTGAGAATTGGTCCGCCATGCTCTTGGTGACGGCCTATCAGATGGGCATTGTTCACGACGATATCGCTTTGCTGAGTCTGGTGTACTTTGAACGGGGCGAGTATTGCCAGCGTATGAACGACAATGACGCGGCGCTGGCGGAATACGCGCGCTGTGCGCAGTTAAGTCCTGAGGCTGAGTTGGTGGCGCGAGCCAATGCCCGAATGAAGCAATTACTTGCAGATGACCGAGGCCCAGTCCACTAGTCAAAGAAGTAACTCGGTTTCACCCGCAGCGTGCCCTAGGTCATATCCTCAAATGGATTAGCTTCCGCCAGCACGATTTTCTGCGCAAAGCCCGGCACGGTTATCTCTTGATCGGTAATCGTTAGATCATCGCCCTCAAGAACTCCCTCCCCGAATCGATAAATTGGCGCTATTTCCCCATCGTCGGCGTCATGGTTATAGGCTTGTGCTATCTGCTCCGTGGTTTCTTGTTGCTGTTTTGCTGCGGCTAGTGCTTTAGCCCCATAGCGCTTTTCCAGCATCTGTTCGGTCTGCTGGGGCGACATAAAAAATCCTGTAGCGTTGTTGCCGCCGAAGCCCTTGGAGTTCACAAACGCGCCGCGCATGTTTTCCATGCCGCGCTCCTCGTCCTGCATGGGGAAGTGCAGGTGGTCGCGCGCGACATCGTCGGCGATATGATCGATGGTTTTAATGCCGGGAATGATGCCGTCTTGCCAAGCACCCATGATGGCCGCGAGTTGGTCGCCGCCGGCGGGAGCCAGAGAGTGACCCACATAAGATTTGATCGCGGCGATGGTGAACTGGGGTATGCCAAAGGCCTTAGCCAACTCACTCATAATGGCGGATTCGGTCACACGGTTCTGCGGCGTGCCGGTGCCATGAGCATGCATGTAGGTGCCGTGGCGGAGCCCTTCTTCACCCAGCAGGGTTCGAGCCGATGCCATGGCCTTGCCGACGGTGATGTAGTTGCCTATGCCAGGGCCGGGTATGGATTTTTTGTAGCCGTCGGCGTTGACGAAGACATCGCCCACAGAACCTAGGATGCGTGCGCCGTTTTCCATAGCCAGCGCGTCGTCCATCAACACGATCCAGACGGATGACTCCGCTAAGGTGAAGCCCGCATTGCTGGAGAAGGGTCGGCAGGCACGGCGGTTGTCGGGCGCGGTGCTGCTATCGAGTGTCATCAGCGCTTCGTCTTCCGCGAGTGCGCCCATGGTGCGGTAGCCTTCNATAACGCTCGGCGTGATCGGCGCCTCAGCGTTGCCAACCATGACGATACGCTTTCTGCCGCCGCGAATTTCGTCCATGCCGCGTTTGACGTTGTACAAAAACGTTGCGCAGGCTCCTAGGATGCCGGCGGTTTCACCGACGGAGCCAAGGACGTAAGCGTTGACGAAGTCGCCAGGCATTTCCGGTAAACCTAGCGCTAGGTTTTTCGCCGTTGTGCGCTTGCCGACGAGGGCGTTTTGCATCATGCCGGCGTAACCATCTTGGTCGAGCTGGCCCATGGCAGAACCGGAGTACACGCCGATCTGGTCTGGCCTCACTAGGCTCTTGAGTTCATCAATGGTGAAACCGGTAGAACGCAGCGCATCGGATGCACCATANACCGTCATTTGCAGTCCGCGAGGATGACTGCGGCTGGCATAAAGCGCAGCTGGGTCAAAACCTGTTGGTAGCTGACCTGCACTGGTCACANGGCTAGGACGCAGGTCCTGAACCAGTACGTTCAAGTCGCTGGCGCAACGCACCAAGGCCTGCTTGTCGTCCAAGCTCGTCACGTTCCAGCCGTCCGGCAGGGNTTGTGGTAGTTGGCGTTTTGCGACGATGAAGGTGTGTGCGTTGCCGCTATCTTGGCCAAGGTTCATGGCGTTGTGCCATGCAATACGTTGCACATCAAAATGTTCGATTTTGCGCACCAAGGTGCCATCGAGTATTTGCGCTTTCGCGTCTGCGTTATCCAACTCCGTGAGACCCATCAATTTGGATAGGCTGCTCAGCGTGCTTTGTTGCGCGTGCTGCGGCAGAGCGCCCAACACCATGCGGCGATAGGCGTGATCAAACGAGACGCGCCCAGCGGGATTGATGCCGCCGCTGCCAACGATGATCGGTAATGGGGTGCGTTGCTGTGTCACGTGAACTGGCTCATAAACTCGGAGTTACTCTTTGAGTTAAGTTAGTGCTTGCTCGACTGTGGTCTCGGCGCGCTGTCTAGGCGCGCTCTAGGGCTACCGCGGTCGCTTCGCCGCCGCCAATGCACANTGCGGCAATGCCTCGCTGCTTGCCATGCTGCTGTAGAGCGTGAGCCAGCGTCACGATGAGGCGGCTGCCTGTCGAACCAATGGGATGGCCTTGGGCNCATGCNCCACCGTAGATGTTCACTTTGTCGTGGGAAAGGTTAAGTGCTTGCATGGTGAGCATGGTTACCATGGCNAACGCCTCGTTTATTTCGAAGAGATCTACCGAGTCGGCAGTCCAGCCGGTTTTTTCTAACAATTTTTCAATGGCGCCGATGGGGGCGAGGGTGAATTCGCTCGGGTGAATGGAGTGGGTGGTGTGGGCGACGATGCGCGCCATGGGTTCCCGGCCATTGAGATTGCTCTCGCGCGTCAGCACCAAGGCTGAAGCGCCATCTGAGATGGAAGAGGCGTTCGCAGCGGTAATGGTGCCATCGCTCTTAAAGGCTGGTCGCAGCGTCGGAATTCGATCCACTTTGGCCTTGCNGGGCTGTTCGTCATCCGTGACGCTAGCGCCGTCGATCTCAAGGGGCGAAATTTCCGCGGCGAGGCTGCCTTGTTCGATGGCCTGTAAGGCCCGGTTGACCGACTCTATTGCATAGGCGTCCATGGCTTCGCGCGTGAGTTGATGACTGTCTGCGGTGGATTGCGCGAAGGAACCCATGGAACCGCCGGTTTCGGCATCTTCTAAGCCATCGGTAAACAACGAGTCCTGCATGTTGGCGTGGCCCATGCGCAAACCGCCCCGCGCCTTAGGTAATAGATAGGGTGCGTTGCTCATGCTCTCCATACCACCGGCGATGACTGTGTCTGCACTGCCTGCGGCGATCAAATCCATGGCCATCATGGTGGCCTTCATACCTGACCCACATACCTTGTTGAGCGTAGTCGCGCCGACGGCATCAGGCATATCCGCCATACGCATGGCTTGGCGAGCAGGTGCTTGTTTGAGTCCTGCGCTGACCACGTTGCCCATGATCACCTCGTTGACCTCATCCGGATGAACCCCTGCGTTCGCCAAGGCACCTTGAATGGCGTGGGCGCCCAAGGCTGGAGCGCTCTGTTTTGCCAGTGCCCCTTGAAAACTGCCAATAGGGGTGCGCGCTGCGCCCAGTACAAAGATGGGTTCGCTCATGACATAGCTCCTAATGTGATGGTGTCGACGGAATAAAAAAACAANGCGTGANTGTAATGGCGCGAGGCGCTGTCAGCCAGCNTGCCAAGAGACGAGTTGTCGCTGNCTGCCACTCCCCAAGCGTTCCAAGAAATGCTGGTTATGAGACTAACGTTCCAAAAAGCGTGGAATGAGCTCGGCGAAATTGCACGGCCTAAAATTGATATCCAGTTGGTTGTGTAGGATTTTTTCCCAGCCTAGGGTTACCGCGCCGGANGAACCGGGCAGGCTGAAAATTAACGTGCCATTGGCTAGGCCGCCAACCGCCCGAGACTGGATCGTAGATGTGCCAATGTCCGCATNAGAAAGCTGGCGGAACAATTCGCCGAAGCCCTCAATTTGTTTGTCGAACAGCGGCAGCAGCGCTTCTGGTGTGCTGTCGCGACCGGTGAAGCCGGTGCCGCCGGTGGTGATGACCACCTGAACTTCTGCGTCTGCAATCCACTGGGATACCTGTGCGCGAATGGCATAAATGTCNTCNCGCACCAGCGCGCGGTCGACTAACTGATGTTGATCTGCGGCGATAAAATTCGCCAGCAGGTCGCCGGATTTGTCGTCTGCCAAGGCGCGTGAATCGGAGATAGTNAGTACTGCTACACATAAGTCATGCATGGGTTCAATTGCGCATAATCTAACAAGTGGCTAGAGTACTCTCATTTTCAGGGCAGTCCAAAATCGTGGCAAATCAAGTGATTGAAGGAGATCGCCTGTTCTTCATTGCGGAGAGCTTGGCGCAGGAATTCTCCTCGTTCCCGAACACGGATCTTGAGCAAAAACCCGCCCCAGGGCTNCTCTCTCAACGCGAGGTTAACCAGCTCAACGACAACATCGCATCGCTGGATATCGACGCCTATGTCGAGCAGGTNATCGCACCGGCAGAAGCTCAAGGCCGCAAGGCCGCGCCAGAGATCGTTCGTCAGCTAGGACGCCTNCTGGAAGAGAAAAGCAGCGGCCCCTACTACCAAGCGGTGTTGGAGATGGATTTCGGCAAGGGCCAGAGCCGCCAGATCGGTTTTATCGCCCAAGACCGCTCCACGGAACTGGGCAGTTGGATGCCTGAGCATCATCTGCTGGCCGTCGGCTTTGCTGAGTATTGTTCAGCGCGACTGATTCCCATTGTTACCTTTATGGATACGCCGGGCGCAGATGCGGCAGAAGAAGCTAACGCAAATAATCAGGCGCACAGCATTTCACGCCTGATCACCGCNATGAGTAACGTGCATGTGCCCAATGTGGGTATTGTGTTTGGTGTGGGTTACTCCGGTGGCGCTATTCCGCTGGCGGCTAGTAACCTGATCTTGTCATTGCGCGACGGTGTGTTCAGCACCATTCAACCCACTGGGTTGGCGAGCATCGCGCGGCGTTTGAATCTGTCTTGGCAAGAGTGCGCAAAATACGTAGGCGTGTCTGCGCCGGAGCTACACGCCCAAGGCAACATCGATGCCATCGTCGACTACAGTCCTACCGACTCACCCGAGAAAATTGAGAATCTGCGCTCGGCCATCGTCGGCAGTCTGATCAACATCGAAAGCCAGACATCTGAGTTTGTGGCGGAGAATCCCTACATACTCGATCACTACCGGCAAAGCCTGCTGCGCTATTTGGAGAGTCAGAGGGAAGAGGGCGACGCCGCGCCGCGCCCGTCCATTGCTTTCGTTGGCTCGAAGAACCCTACTGAATATCTGAACGTTTTCGGCATCGCTTTTCGCTACTTGCGCTACCTGCGAGTGCGCAAGCGCATCAAGGCCACTAGCACCAAACAGTACGGCCGGCTCGCGCACCAAGAAATGCCCTCTGGTGAACTACACATTCGAGCAGACCGTGAGCGACGTCAGACGTTTTTGTACTGGCTGCAGGATCCGGACAAGGTGGTTTACGACGATAGCCTCGCCAAAGCATGGCGCAACTACTTAGACAAGCGCCAGGCGGTTAATGACGAGCGCGGGCGTATTGCGCAGATGATCTTCGGCGAGCCCAAACAGAATTATGAAAACGCGCGTAACACGGTGATCTCTAGCTTTGGCGCTTTTCTTTACAACCGTTGGAAGAGAGAAGCGGCAGGCAATTTGGCTGCACTGAAAGACTATTTGCACAGCGTCACCGACACGCGACAAATCTTGCAGGTTGAGTCGATAGCCCAACCTCGAGACTTGCTCAACGCAATTCGTAGCAAGCCGGGGTTGCTCGGTGTGCTGCGTAACGAATTTTCNTATGAAGGACGCAAACTGCTCAACGAAGACAGCGCCTCTGACAGCTATGTTGCTAAGCAGTTGCTGGCTGAACTGAACATGGTGATTACCGGGCCGCGTCTGAAGGGTGCCGAGGGCGCCAGTTCTATACAGGCGAATCGGGCGTATCTGGCGGCTGCGCTGTCTGAGTTTATTCCACAGCAGGTNGATCGCAGTGTGCCNGTGGCCATTGCCGACATGAACGTACTCGACGTGCTACTGCACGAAGACCTGCGCCAAGACTTTATTCGCGAGTGCGAAAATCTATTGTTGTTCGATGGGGTATACGATCAGGCNTTGTCACGATTGGAAAGCGTGGCGCAAGAAGCTCAGGCATCCCAGTCGCTTTCGGAAGCATCCCTTGGCGAGTTTCTTCAGGCGTCGATCTCTGCTGCAGCGCCCGAGGACGAACTGGCNGTTCACCAGCAGCAGCTGTTCGACTGGTATCAGCGCGTTATCAAGATGCCGAAGAGCGNGGAATTTTTCCAAACGGTTGAAGAGTGGAAGAAGCTCAGTTTTACCCACCTGTCNGATGCGCTCTTTGTGGTGGTGACGTACTTGTTTACCAACCTGCTTCAAAGCTATGTGTNTGCACAAAGNGACGGCAAGACCTATCAAGGCAAAATTGCGCCGCGCAACATCGGTCGTCGTAAAGACTTCTGGAACCGGCTTGATATGGCCTATAACGACCTGCAGATACAGCGCGTGCTGCGAGACGTCAAAGGCTCTACGAAGTTTACCTATCAGGACATAATCGATCGCTACTTTGTGAAATGGGAAAGTCGGTTTGACGATTTGCTNAGCTCAGACCCATGTTCGTTCCCAGGGTTTCGCNTGTCCATCGAAGGGGCGCTNAACAAAGACCTGCCACCTTGTGGCGTGGTCACCGGCATTGGCGAATTTAGTAGCGAATCGAAAACCCGCGTCGGGGTAGTGATTTCAAACGTGCAGTTTCAGGCTGGCGCCTTTGATATGGCCAGNGCGGAAAAAGTGATTCGTCTGCTGGTTGAGTGCGCCGAGCAAAGTCTGCCGGTGGTGTGCTTCATCTCTTCTGGCGGTATGCAGACAAAGGAGGGTGCAGGGGCGCTATTTTCCATGGCGGCGGTAAATGACCGTATTACTCGCTTTGTTCGCGACCATGACCTACCGGTGATTATCTTTGGCTATGGCGACTGCACGGGTGGTGCGCAAGCCAGTTTCGTCACCCACCCCNTGGTACAAACCTACTACCTATCGGGCACGAGCATGCCTTTCGCCGGACAGATTGTGGTGTCATCGAACCTGCCGCTGAAATCTATCTTGTCGAACTATCTCTCTTCGACACCTGGTTCCATGCAGGGCTTGGTAAAGCACCCGTTTTACGAGGAGCTAGATCAGAAGCTTCGTCAGGTGGATGCGTCCATTCCAGCACCACAAGAAACCGTAGAGGACGTGGTGGATCGTGTACTCAGCGGTGGATTGGCCGCGCAGCGGCCTATCGTGGTGGCTCAGCGCGAAGTTTACTCGTCCGAAGATTTGGTCCGGCCGGTCAAGAAAGTGCTGATTCATGCCCGAGGCTGTACCGCGGCGAAACTGATTCGGATCGCGCAGCAGCAAGATATTGATGTGGTACTGGTGCAAAGCGATCCCGATATGGAGTCTATGGCGGCAGACCAGCTGCGCGAGCAGGACACGTTGGTCTGCATCGGCGGNAACACGCCTGATGAATCTTATCTGAACGCGAAAAGTGTGCTTAACGTGGCGCAAATGCAGGGTGTCGACAGCTTGCATCCAGGCATTGGCTTCTTGTCTGAGAACGCAGACTTTGCCGACATGGTGCGCAATCGCGGCATTAACTTTGTCGGCCCGCCCGTGCANAGCATGGAAACCATGGGCAACAAGTCGAACGCCATCAATACCTCGATCCGCCTAAATGTGCCNGTCGTACCGGGCAGTCACGGCATCATGACCGATGTGGAAAAAGCCGCCGTTGTGGCCGAGGAGATCGGCTATCCCATACTGATCAAGGCAGTGCATGGCGGTGGTGGCAAGGGCATTCANCTGGTCAACGGCCCTGAAGAATTTGAGCAACTGTTTTATCGCGTTGGNGTNGAGGCGCGCAGTGCCTTTGGCAATGGCGACGTTTACCTAGAAAAGTACGTCACCTCATTGCGTCATATTGAAGCCCAGCTATTGCGCGATACCCACGGCAACACCCATGTGCTGGGTATTCGCGACTGCAGTGTGCAGCGCGACAAACAAAAGGTAATTGAAGAATCTGGCTCCACCATGTTGCCGAAGAAACTGCTCGAAGTGGTGAAGCGCTCGACCGCCGATATCGCTANCGAAGTTGGCTACATTGGCGCGGGCACCGTTGAGTTTATCTACGATCTGAAGTCCGACGCAGTCTATTTCATGGANATGAACACCCGGCTGCAGGTNGAGCACCCGGTCACCGAGTGGACGTCGGGTATTAACATTGTGGCCGAGCAGTTTCGGATTGCTTCGGGCGAATCCATCGCCGACCTCAAGNTGAAGTCGGCCGGTTACTCTATCGAAGCCCGGGTNAATGCAGAGCGCATCCTGCAGCAAGCCGATGGTTCACTGGCCTTTCGCCCGCACCCGGGAGANGTGGTNGAATGTGAATTCCCAGATGAAGATGGGGTTGAGATCATTACCACTGTCGGTCCGGGCAAGTTCGTTTCGCCCTATTACGACAGCATGGTNGCGCAGGTAGTGGTGCATGCAAAAAATCGCAACGCCGCTGCAGACAAGCTCATTGCCTATCTCGACAAAGTGACGATTTCAGGCATCTGCACGAACATCCCGCTGCTTAAATTGGTGCTCGCGGACGATGTCTTCCGTAAGGGGAAGTACGACACCGATTACCTACCCGAGTTACTGCAACGCACCGATATTGAAAAGCTCATCANANAGATTGATGCCAGCAGCGGTAGCGCGGGTAGCGGTATTGATCGGGACAGCGTNCTGATCGATGGCACCGATGAACTNAAAGTACTGGCACCGGCTACGGCAATTTTCTACAGCGCGCCGTCACCCTCTGAGCCGGAATATGTGAGCGTAGGCGACGTGGTCGATCTCAATCACACNCTTTGTCAGCTAGAGGCGATGAAGATCTTTAACCCAGTGGCACTTAAAGACTTCAATGCCGACGGCGACGTCTACGACTCGAGCAAACGCTATCGGGTAACACGAGTGAATATGAGCAACGGTCAGCAAGTGAATGTGGGCGATTTACTCTTCGTGGTGGCGCCGGTGACATAGAGTCCGGAGGAACTGCGCTTGCCGGCGCGGTAGTCATTCCGCTGGCCGTATGTTTCCTACTTAAAAACTCGGGACAAAGTTGAATAATCAGGCAGGCCCTGATTTCGCAACGAGCAAGGCTAGGCTGAGCTTCTGGCGCGACGAAGGGTCTAACCGTCGATCAGGGGAGCGCGAGTTCGCCATACAGGAGCATGCCCCCGCGCACTATACATAAGGTCGCAATGGTCAAAATAATCTGGCGGCTGATGCGCTGGAAACCCACGTCGTTCCATCGCGCCAAGATGCGCACACCTGTTTGGGTGCCCGTTATGGCGGCGAAGATCGCTAACGGGAAGATCCACCACACCAAGTCATTGGCTACGTTGATCAGTAGGCCGTAGTAGACCATACGCAGCGTATGCCCAATGGTCTGGGTGAGCGCTTTGTTGGCGACGATACTTTGTCGGCCAAGTCCGCTGTTGAGGTAGAAGACATCGAGCAGTGGCCCAGCGGCTCCGGCGATCAATTGCGCAAAGGTTACGCTGAAACCGCAGACTACGGTGGTTACCGGCTTCGTGATGTCGAGCCCGCGCAGATGTCTGATCCACTGGCCACCCCAGGCGAATAGGCCTATCAAAATCAGTACCCAGGCTGGGTCAGGGACAAGTACTAAGTAGGTAGCGATGGCGATGGCCGTTGCTGATCCAAGCAGATAGGCAGGCAGCAGTCGCCACAACATATGTTCTCTGAGCATCCAGGCTCTGGAGCCGTTGGCGGTCAGTTGCGTTGCGGCGTGCAGCACCATGGCACTGCTCACCGGCAACAATGTGATGAGCACGAACATCAACACCATGCCGCCTGCCATGCCGACAATGCCGGATAGCACGCTGGTGGCGAAGGCGCTGAGGGTGATCAATGCCCAGATAATGGGTGACGTTATCATGGAAGCAGTTTTATCGATTCTTATATATGAAAAAAGCGACGAGGTAGAATATGATTAATGCTCAAACAGAATGGTATGT
>PBTJ01000117.1 GCA_002726925.1 Gammaproteobacteria bacterium
CTACCGCTACTAAGCGAGGCGCCCACTCAACGCAGCAGTACGTTCTATGGCCCGCACCACGCCTATACATCGCTACCGCAATATAGGCATCATTGCCCATGTGGATGCGGGTAAAACGACCACTTCCGAGCGTGTGCTCTTCTATAGCGGAATCTCGCACAAGATAGGCGAGGTGCATGATGGCGCTGCCGTCATGGACTGGATGGAGCAAGAGCAGGAACGCGGTATTACCATCACTTCGGCGGCTACCACATGTTTCTGGTCAGGCAGCGATAAGCAGCATGACGAACATCGCATTAATATCATCGACACCCCCGGGCACGTTGACTTTACGGTGGAAGTCGAACGCAGTTTGCGTGTGCTTGACGGCGCCGTAGTTGTATTTTGCGGCACCTCGGGCGTCGAACCGCAGTCCGAAACGGTTTGGCGGCAGGCGGACAAGTACGCCGTTCCNCGCTTAGTTTTTGTTAATAAGATGGATCGCCAAGGCGCAGACTTTGATCGCGTGCTCGAGCAAATAAAAGATCGNTTGGGTTCCCAGCCCGTGCCAATCCANCTGCCCTGGGGCAGTGAAGAGAACTTCGTGGGCGTGATTGATNTGCTGGCGATGCAGGCNATTACGTTCAGTGAAAAAGACCAGGGGTTAACGATCGCGCGCAGTGACATTCCATCCGACCTGCAGGCCCACGCTGAAGAGCAGCGCGAGCTATTGGTCGAGGCTGCCGCCGAGGCCAACGACGAGTTGATGGAAAAATATCTTGATAACGGCGAGCTTTCGGAAGTCGAAATCAAACAGGGCTTACGCACACGGGTGCTCGCAAATGAGATTGTATTAGCGACCTGCGGCAGCGCGTTTAAGAACAAGGGCGTGCAAGCCATGCTCGATGCGGTGATCGACTACCTACCTGCGCCAACAGAAGTAAAGGCCATAGAAGGTGANCTCAAGGACGGCACCGTTGCCTGGCGCGAAGCCGAGGACGATGCACCTTTCGCGGCGCTGGCGTTCAAGATCGCCACAGATGCTTTTGTCGGAACGCTGACTTTNTTTCGCGTTTACTCTGGTGTGCTAAAGACCGGTGACCAAGTACTAAATCCCATTAAGGGTAAGCGCGAACGCGTTGGCCGCATGGTGCAAATGCATGCGAATAACCGCGAAGAAATCAACGAAGTGCGTGCGGGTGATATCGCCGCTGTCATTGGCCTAAAGGATGTCACNACCGGTGAAACCCTGTGTGCAAAAGAACATGCGATAACCCTCGAGCGGATGGAGTTCCCTGAACCGGTTATCGCAGTAGCCGTCGAGCCAAAGTCTGTAGCCGACCAAGACAAACTCACTCAGGCGCTGGCCAAACTTGCCCAGGAAGACCCCTCTTTTCGTGTCGAGACCGATAAAGATACGGGCCAAACCATTATCTCTGGCATGGGTGAANTACATCTCGAAATTATCGTTGACCGGATGAAGCGTGAGTTCAGCGTAGCGGCCAACATCGGTAAGCCCCAAGTTTCCTACCGTGAGACGATCCGCGACAGTNTTGAGCGCGAAGCGCAGTTTATTCGCGAGGCTGGCGGCCGCGGCCAATACGGTCATGTGCGTCTGCGCATTGAGCCGCTAAAGGATCAAGATGGCCACTATGCATATGAGTTTATTAATGAAAGTTCCGAAAATGATATTCCCAAGCAATACATTGACGTCATTGACCAAGGCATCCGAGATCAAATGCACAACGGGGTCCTCGCCGGACACCGACTAATGGGCATTCGGGCGACTCTGATCGGCGGCTCCGCCCACGAGACCGACTCGTCAGACATGGCGTTCAAGATTGCCGCTGGGATGGCGCTGCGTGAAGCCGTGCTCAACGCGAACCCAGCGCTGCTGGAACCGGTTATGACCGTTGAAGTGGTGACGCCTGAAGAATTTATGGGCGATGTGGTAGGTGACCTCAATCGTCGTCGAGGACTTATTTCCGGTATGGACGAAAGTCCNTCCGGCAAAGTCGTTCGCGCCGAGGTGGCGTTATCNGAAATGTTTGGTTATTCCACGGATCTGCGCAGCCGCACACAAGGNCGCGCAACCTACACAATGGAATTTGTGAATTACACCGAAGTACCNCAAAACATCATGGATAAATTGGGTGTGCGTCGCCCCATGCAGCAACCACCGTCTTAAAACCCTTTCAACAACGTAACCCGTCCCCCGGTCGAAAAATTAGGAGNTCTCAATGGCTAAGGAAAAATTTGAACGCAAGAAGCCGCACGTAAACGTGGGGACGATTGGGCACGTAGACCATGGTAAGACGACGCTGACAGCGGCGCTGACGCGGGTATGTGCGGAAGTTTACGGTGGAGAGATGCGTGATTTCGCCCAGATTGATAATGCGCCGGAAGAGCGTGAGCGCGGCATTACGATTGCGACCAGCCATGTGGAATATGAGAGTAACGACCGGCACTACGCGCACGTAGATTGCCCCGGACACGCGGACTATGTGAAGAACATGATCACCGGGGCTGCGCAGATGGATGGCGCTATCTTGGTGTGTGGTGCAACAGACGGGCCGATGCCTCAGACGCGAGAGCACATTCTATTGTCCCGTCAGGTGGGTGTACCGAAGATTGTTGTGTTCTTGAACAAGGCCGACCTGCTGGCAGAAGACTGTGGCGGTGTGGGTACAGAAGAATACGAAGAGATGAAAGAGCTGGTTGAAATGGAATTGATCGATCTGCTGGAGCAGTACGAATTTCCAGGCGACACGCCGATCATCATGGGCAGCGCTTTGATGGCGTTGGAAGGTAAGGATGATAACGAGCTTGGCACGACGGCGGTAAAGGCGTTGGTTGATACGCTGGACAGTTACATTCCAGAGCCAGAGCGCGCGGTAGATCTACCGTTTTTGATGCCGATTGAGGACGTATTTTCAATCTCGGGTCGAGGCACGGTAGTCACCGGGCGAGTTGAGCGTGGCATTGTGAATGTTGGTGATGAGATTGAGATCGTTGGTATCAAGGAAACGATGAAGACGACGTGCACGGGTGTGGAGATGTTCCGCAAGCTGTTGGACGAAGGCCGTGCTGGCGAGAACGTTGGAGTGTTGTTGCGTGGTACGAAGCGCGAAGAGGTTGAGCGAGGACAGGTACTGACGGTACCGGGGGCGATCACGCCACACACGAAGTTTGAGGCAGAGGTTTATGTGCTGTCGAAGGATGAAGGTGGTCGTCATACGCCGTTCTTTAAAGGCTATCGCCCGCAGTTTTACTTCCGCACGACGGATGTAACGGGTGCGTGTGAGTTGCCGGAGGGTGTTGAGATGGTGATGCCTGGCGACAACATTAAGATGGTTGTTGAGTTGATCTGTCCGATTGCGATGGACGATGGCTTGCGCTTCGCGATCCGCGAAGGCGGTCGTACGGTAGGCGCCGGCGTCGTCGCAAAGGTCATTGACTAAGCAGGCAAGCTACAATGGGGTGGTAAACGCCCCAAGATGAACATGATGGGGGCGGTATCGCTCCCTTCTTGTCTTTGTAAAGAACGTATCTGCACGCGTGCTGATAGGCGCCAAGAACGCTAAATAAGCGCGGCATTGAAGTTCTCTACAAGTAGGTTGGTTCGGTGCCGATTGGCCCGCAAGTGCAGGAGTGACTTTAAAGGCCAGTAGCTCAATTGGCAGAGCAGCGGTCTCCAAAACCGCAGGTTGGGGGTTCGATTCCCTCCTGGCCTGCCATTCTTCACGTGCGGATGCACGGGGAACGGCGGCACAAACAGATCGTAGTGGCAGTCTGCGATCAAACATGCATCGTTAGGGAATAGATTTGAGTACCAACGCAGAAAACAAAGCAGGAGCCCTTGACTGGCTGAAGTGGTTGATTGTCGCAGCCCTTTTGGCAGGCGGCGTTTTTGCCAACTGGTACTACCAAGACGAAATGTTGCTGGTTCGTGTGGTAGGGCTTTTGACAACGGCAGCGGCAGCAATATTGGTTGCATTGCAAACTGAGCGAGGCAAAGCAATATGGGCTTTGCTTAAGGAATCTCGTACCGAGGTTCGCAGAGTTGTCTGGCCTAGTAACCAAGAAACGACGCAAACGACCATGGTGGTTCTTCTTTTGGTCGTGATATTTGCGCTTATTTTATGGGGGTTAGACTCCCTTCTGGGCTGGATAGTCAGCTCGATCATCGGGTAATTGAAGATGTCGAAAAATTGGTACGTCGTTCATGCTTACTCGGGGTTTGAAAAGAATGTTGCCCGGGCGTTACAAGAGCGGGTAAATCTCTCGAGTTATCAGGAAAACTTCGGAGAGATATTAGTGCCCACCGAAGAGGTGGTAGAAATGCGAGGCGGACAAAAGCGCCGCAGCGAGCGGAAGTTTTTTCCAGGCTACGTGCTAGTAGAAATGGAATTGAACGATGACACGTGGCACTTGGTGAAAGAAACGCCAAGAGTGATGGGATTTATAGGCGGCAAGGCGGATCAACCCGCACCCCTATCGCCTAGGGAAGCTGCAGCAATTCTGGACAGGGTTGCAGCGGGTAGCGAAAAAGCGACGCCTAAAACGGTTTTCGAGCCAGGGGAAATTGTTCGCGTTACCGATGGTCCTTTTAACGACTTCAATGGTGTTGTCGAAGAAGTGAATTACGAAAAGAGTCGATTGCGCGTGGCGGTCACGATTTTTGGACGTTCGACTCCAGTAGAATTGGACTTCGGACAAGTTGAGAAGGGCTAGCCATAAGGCGAAATGAACGAAGGCTGTCAGAGCCAAATTAGGCAAAGATGACGCGGAGACGGAAGAGCAGCCCGAAAAAGAACGAAACATAGTCAGCGGCGAGTCCCATGGGATACGCCCTGTCACAAAGCAGGCCCTTTAGTTTGCCGCTAAACGGTCCTAACCCCGGGGAGCGAGGAATTGAGACCCTCGCGCTTGTACCCGCAAGGAGCAACAGATGGCTAAAAAAGTAGAGGCTTATATCAAGCTGCAAGTAGCAGCGGGACAAGCAAACCCCAGTCCGCCTGTTGGCCCTGCCCTAGGGCAACATGGCGTAAACATTATGGATTTCTGTAAAGCGTTCAATGCGCAAACGCAGTCGGTAGAGCAAGGTCTACCGATTCCTGTGGTGATTACTGTTTACGCAGATCGTTCGTTTACCTTCGTCACAAAGACCCCGCCTGCTGCGGTGTTGCTGCGTAAAGCTGCGGGCATCGCTAAGGGTTCCGCGACGCCGAATACGGTGAAAGTTGCCAAGGTAAATCGTGAACAGCTCGAAGAAATAGCAAAAATGAAAATGCCAGATTTAACGGCAGCCGATATGGATGCCGCAGTGCGAACTATTGCCGGCACGGCCCGGGCGTCTGGTATCGACGTGGAGGGCGTGTAAGTGGCCAAGCTCAGTAAGCGTATGCGCGCTATCGCAGATAAAATTGATGCAGATAAGGCCTATGACATCGACGAGGCTGTGGCCTTGTTGAATGAATTGGCTGGCACCAAGTTCAAAGAGTCCTTCGATATCTCAGTGAATTTGGGTGTCGATCCGCGCAAATCTGACCAAGTGGTCCGTGGAGCTACCACCCTGCCTCACGGCACCGGTAAAGCAGTTCGCGTGGCTGTTTTTGCGCAGGGCGAAAACGCAGAAAAGGCGCAGGCTGCTGGTGCCGATTTAGTTGGATTCGACGACTTGGCTGAAACCGTCAAGGGCGGCCAAATGGATTTTGATGTAGTCATTGCTACGCCTGATGCCATGCGCATCGTCGGTCAACTCGGTAAGGTGCTCGGACCTCGCGGTCTAATGCCGAACCCGAAAACAGGCACCGTGACACCCGACGTGGAAACTGCAGTAAAGAATGCGAAAGCCGGTCAAGTGCAGTTTCGTACTGACAAGGCGGGCATCATTCACGGTAGCGTGGGTCAAGTGGGCTTCGAGCCACTGCAGGTGCGAGAAAATGTAGAGGCTTTGATGGCGGACCTAAGAAAGGCCAAACCTGCCTCTGCCAAAGGCGTGTATTTAAAGAAGGTGACATTATCTACGACGATGGGGCCCGGTGTGTCCATTGATCAAGCGTCACTGCAGTCCGTATAGATTTATTTGAGAAATTTGGAGGTTGAGGCCAGTTTGACTGGTCTCTGGCCGTCAAAAACCGTAGGTGCTTTGTTGCCCAGCAACTCAGCTTAATTACCTACGCAGATGGTGAGTCGCTCTATGTAGCGAAAGAACGGAGTCGTGATCTAGCGATAGACACACTTTTGTTCGTCTCCGAGAGTTGAAGAACTCACGGCCAACAGGCTGCGAGGGCTAAAGCGAACGAGGCTCGCCGCGTGCAACACGGCTGATCGAGATATTCGAGATCGGCCAAACAGGAGAAAGATGTGGCGTTAAGACTTGAACAGAAACAAGAAATTGTTGCTGAGGTTAACAATGCTGCTACATCTGCTCTGTCGGCAGTCTTGGCCGACTACCGTGGGCTGACCGTCGCAGAAATGACTGAGTTACGCGTGAAGGCGCGTGAGACAGGCGTGTATCTGCGCGTGGTTAGAAACACGTTGGTCAAGCGTGCAGTAGAGGGAACAGACTTTGAGTGCCTTAATGACGCTCTGGTTGGACCCACATTGCTGGCATTCTCTACTGAGGATCCCGGCGCTGCGGCGAGGCTGCTGAAGGACTACGCAAAAGACTTTGAGGAACTTGATATCAAGGCCCTGTCTATTGGTGGCGCGTTATTGCCAGCCGATCAAATTGATCGAGTGGCAAAACTACCGACGCTGGACGGGGCGCGATCAATGTTAATGAGCGTAATGCAGGCACCCATTCTTAAACTGACGCAAACCGTGAACGAGGTTCCGGGCAAGTTGGTTCGAGTGGTGGCTGCGGTCAAAGAACAGAAAGAAGCAGAGGCGTAAACCCTCAAGTAGAACTTAAGGTTTGCTTTAGACAATTAGGAGAAATGACATGTCATTGTCAAAAGAAGATGTATTGAACGCTATCGCTGAAATGAGCGTCATGGATGTGGTTGAGCTGATTTCCGATATGGAAGAGAAATTTGGTGTTTCGGCGGCAGCAGCAGTTGCTGTAGCAGCACCTGCCGCCGGTGGCGGCGAAGCCGCTGCGGGCGGTGCCGAAGAGAAGACCGAGTTTGACGTAATGCTCTCTGCCGCTGGCGATAAAAAAGTAAACGTCATTAAGGCTGTTCGTGCGATCACCGGGCTAGGCTTGAAAGAAGCCAAGGCGCTGGTCGATGACGCTCCTTCTGCAATTAAAGAAGGTGTTAGTAAGGACGAAGCAGACGATATACAAAAGCAGTTGGAAGAAGCTGGCGCTACTGTTGAGCTCAAGTAGCTCCGTTGCAGATAGCATTTTTGTTGACGTAACTTAGCTGGGTCGGGTGGTCGAAAATCGACAGCCCGACGCCAGCTTTCCGTGTTTGTTTGAATAAACACGATGGACCCGATGATCACGATGTAGGAGATTCGCATGGCTTATAGCTTTACCGAGAGGAAGCGTATTCGGAAGGATTTCGGCAAATTAGCCGAAAAGATGGATTTGCCCTATTTGTTGGCAATCCAAACCGACTCTTACAGCAAATTTTTGCAAGTGGGCACCGGTGCAGAGGATCGCGCAGAGTCTGGTCTGCACGCGGCCTTCAAGTCTGTCTTTCCAATTGTCAGCTATTCGGGCAGTGCTGAGCTGGAATATGTGGACTACCAACTTGGTGAGCCAATCTTTGACGTCAAAGAGTGTGTCTCTCGCAGCATTACCTATGCCGCACCATTGCGTGTCAAAGTCCGACTGATTATTTACGACAAAGAATCTTCCAGTAAGAAAGTCAAGGACGTTAAAGAGCAAGAGGTCTACATGGGCGAAATTCCGCTCATGACGGAAAATGGCACATTTGTCATAAACGGCACCGAGCGTGTAGTGGTGTCGCAGCTTCACCGTTCGCCAGGTGTTTTCTTTGACCATGACAAGGGTAAGACCCACAGCTCTGGCAAGCTCCTGTATAACGCTCGGGTAATTCCATACCGTGGATCATGGTTGGACTTTGAGTTTGATCCTAAAGACGCAGTGTTCGTGCGTATTGACCGCCGCCGCAAACTGCCTGCGTCGATCATCCTGCGTGCCTTGGAGTATTCCAGCGAAGAAATTCTAGAGACCTTCTTCGAGACCAATACGATCTCGATCAAAGGCGAAGATGTTGCCGTTACCTTGATTGCCGAGCGCTTGCGAGGCGAAGTGGCAAGCTTTGATATTGTGGGACCTAACGGCAAGACCATTGTCGAGACTGGTCGCCGAATTACTGCAAGACATGTCCGCTTGATTGAAGACAGCGGTCTGAAAAAACTTGCAGTGCCTAGGGACTATCTACTGGAGCAGGTGACTGCCAAAGACATCATTGATGAATCTACNGGTGAAGTCGCCATTCCCTGTAATTCCATCATCACCGNAGAAGTGATCGAGAAGCTGTTCGANCTCAAAGTGAAGAGCTTTGAGACGATCTACACGAATGATCTCGATTGCGGACCCTTTATTTCCGACACTATGCGCGTAGATCCCAGTTCCAATCGCCTNGAGGCATTGGTAGAAATTTATCGCATGATGCGGCCCGGTGAGCCGCCAACCAAGGAGTCGGCGGAAAACCTATTCGGCAACCTGTTTTTCTCGAATGATCGTTACGACCTATCCGGCGTTGGCCGCATGAAATTCAATCGCCGCCTAGGGCGCGAAGAAACCGAAGGTGAAGGAACGCTGTCACGCGACGACATCATCGACGTATTGAAAACACTGATTGATATTCGTAATGGTAAGGGAACGGTTGATGATATCGATCACCTAGGCAATCGACGTATTCGATCTGTTGGAGAGATGGCTGAGAATCAATTTCGAGTGGGATTGATCCGCGTAGAGCGGGCGGTCAAAGAGCGCCTGAGTCTTGCAGAATCTGAAGGATTAATGCCACAGGATATGATCAACGCTAAGCCTGTTGCAGCTGCTGTTAAGGAATTCTTCGGGTCCTCGCAGTTGTCGCAGTTTATGGATCAGAATAATCCGCTGTCAGAAGTTACGCACAAGCGTCGCGTATCAGCACTTGGGCCGGGTGGTTTGACGAGAGAGCGCGCAGGTTTCGAAGTACGCGACGTGCACCCAACGCACTACGGCCGGGTGTGTCCGATTGAGACGCCGGAAGGGCCAAATATCGGTTTGATCAATAGCTTGGCCACTTACGCGCGAACCAATGAATATGGCTTCTTAGAGTCGCCTTATCATCGCGTCATAAATGGCGTGGTGACCAAGGATGTGGAATTTCTATCGGCGATTGATGAGGCTCAGTATGTGATCGCACAGGCAAGCGCGCCGCTGGATGCGAAGGGTAAGTTCGCTGAAGAACTGATCGACGTGCGTCATCAGAATGAGTTCACCCGTACGACGTCAAACAACGTCGACTTTATGGACGTTTCACCAAAACAGGTTGTGTCGGTGGCAGCGTCGTTGATTCCCTTCTTGGAACACGATGACGCTAACCGAGCTCTCATGGGCTCGAATATGCAGCGGCAGGCCGTGCCAACTCTGCGCGCCGAAAAGCCTCTTGTTGGCACAGGGATGGAGCGCAGTGTTGCCCTAGATTCTGGGGTCTGCGTGATCGCTAAACGCGGTGGCTTAGTTGACAGTGTTGATGCCAGTCGCATCGTGATTCGTGTAGCTGACGCAGAAGTGGAATCCGGTGACGCGGGGGTAGACATTTATACCCTGACGAAATTCACCCGCTCCAATCAGAATACCTGTATTAACCAACGACCATTGGTTAAGCCCGGTGACGTGATCAGAGCCCGCGATATACTTGCCGATGGCCCATCCATCGACATGGGTGAACTGGCCTTGGGTCAAAATATGCGCATCGCGTTCATGCCTTGGAACGGCTACAACTTCGAAGATTCCATTTTGGTCTCTGAGCGCGTGGTCAAAGAAGATCGATTCACCAGCATCCACATTCAGGAACTGACCTGTATCGCTCGAGATACCAAGCTGGGGCCAGAGGAAATCACCAGTGATATTCCCAACGTCGGCGAAGGCGCGCTGTCCAAGCTGGATGAGTCGGGCATCGTTTACATCGGCGCCGAAGTTGGCGCCGGTGACATTCTCGTTGGCAAGGTGACGCCGAAGGGCGAAACCCAGTTGACCCCGGAAGAGAAACTGCTGCGGGCGATCTTTGGCGAAAAAGCCTCGGACGTGAAAGACACGTCACAGCGTGTTCCCAGCAGTGTTAAAGGCACTGTAATCGACGTGCAGGTGTTTACCCGAGACGGCGTTGAGAAGGATGAGCGAGCCAAAGACATCGAGCAGGCGCAGTTAACGCAAATCCGCAAGGATTTAGACGACGAGATGCGCATCATCGAAGCGGCNACGTTCGAGCGATTGCAGCGTGCGCTCGTTGGTAACAAGGTAGCCAGTGCGCCCGGTCTTGCTAAAGACAAAGCCATTGATGATGAGTATCTTGCGGAATTGCCTGCAGACGACTGGTTCCGCATACGTATGAAGGACGATCAGCTCAACGAACAGCTTGAGCGTGCGGAAGCGCATTTGCAGGAGCGCAAAGAGGGCCTCGACGCGATCTACCAGGATAAGCGCGGCAAAATCGAGACCGGCGACGATTTGGCGCCTGGCGTCCTGAAAATCGTCAAAGTGTACTTGGCGATCAAGCGCCGTATTCAGCCCGGTGACAAAATGGCTGGTCGTCATGGCAANAAAGGTGTTATCTCGGTCATCATGCCAGTTGAGGACATGCCCTTTGATGAAAACGGTGATCCCGTAGACATCGTATTGAATCCTCTGGGTGTGCCATCGCGTATGAACGTGGGCCAGATTTTGGAGACCCACCTTGGTTGGGCTGCCCATGGCATCGGTCAAAGAATCGACCGGATGCTGAAGCAGCAGCAAAAAACCGCAGAGATTCGCAAGTTNCTCGACGACGTNTATAACCAAGTTGGCGGCGCGCCTGAGAATCTGAAGAGCCTCAATGATGGCCAGATACTTGAGATGGCGAAAAACCTGACGGCGGGGCTGCCGTTTGCAACGCGTGCATTCGATGGCGCGTCAGAGGCAGAAATCAAGAAGATGCTTGAGCTGGCGGAGCTGCCAGGCAGTGGACAAACCACACTGTATGACGGCCGCACCGGTGATGCCTTTGATCGTCCGGTCACGCTTGGCTACATGTACATGCTGAAGTTGAACCACTTGGTCGACGACAAGATGCACGCACGTAGTACCGGGTCATACAGCTTGGTGACGCAGCAGCCGCTCGGTGGAAAAGCGCAATTTGGTGGTCAGCGCTTTGGTGAGATGGAGGTCTGGGCACTCGAAGCCTATGGCGCCGCTTACACCTTGCAGGAAATGCTGACGGTTAAATCGGACGACGTAAACGGCCGAACCAAAATGTATAAAAACATTGTAGATGGTGATTTCAAGATGGAGCCGGGAATGCCGGAGTCCTTCAATGTGTTGGTCAAAGAAATTCGATCTTTGGGCATCAACATTGAGTTGGAAACGGATTAACCCGATTCAAGTGCGCCCTAAGGACTTGAATTGCTTCAACAGAATATGAGGAAACATCGTGAAAGATTTACTTAATTTGCTGAAATCACAAAGCGACGTCGAAGAGTTCGACGCGCTGCGAATAGGCCTATCATCTCCAGAGATGATCCGGTCATGGTCGTTTGGCGAAGTCAAAAAGCCCGAGACGATCAATTATCGAACCTTCAAGCCAGAGCGCGACGGCTTGTTCTGCGCGCGGATTTTTGGCCCGGTCAAAGACTACGAGTGCCTGTGCGGCAAGTACAAGCGACTCAAGCACCGTGGCGTAATCTGCGAGAAGTGCGGTGTTGAGGTGACGCTGACCAAGGTGCGACGTGAGCGCATGGGTCACATTGAACTCGCCTGCCCAACGGCACATATCTGGTTTTTGAAATCACTGCCAAGCCGCATCGGCTTGCTACTCGACATGACTCTGCGCGATATCGAGCGCATCTTGTACTTCGAGTCCTTCGTGGTAATCGACCCAGGCATGACGGATCTAGAGGTCGGACAACTGCTGACAGACGAAGAGTATTACCAAAAAATCGAAGAATACGGCGATGAGTTTGACGCACGCATGGGTGCAGAGGCGGTGCAGCAGTTGTTGCTAAACCTCGATATGGATCACGAGATTGAAGTGCTCCGCGAGGAAATCCCTGCAACGAACTCTGAAACCAAGATCAAGAAGTTTTCCAAGCGCCTGAAGCTTATGGAAGCCTTTGTGCGTTCCGGTAACAAGCCAGAGTGGATGGTGATGACAGTGCTGCCGGTACTGCCACCAGATTTACGCCCTCTCGTTCCACTAGACGGTGGACGCTTCGCCACCTCTGATCTTAACGATTTGTATCGCCGCGTCATCAACCGAAACAATCGATTAAAGCGCTTGTTGGATCTGGCGGCCCCAGACATCATCGTGCGCAACGAAAAGCGCATGTTGCAGGAATCTGTCGATGCCTTGCTGGACAACGGTCGTCGTGGCCGAGCTATCACGGGCTCCAACAAGCGGCCGCTGAAGTCTTTAGCTGACATGATTAAGGGCAAGCAAGGTCGCTTCCGCCAGAACCTACTCGGCAAGCGCGTGGATTACTCTGGGCGTTCGGTAATCGTCGTTGGCCCAACTCTGAGGCTGCACCAGTGTGGTTTGCCTAAGAAAATGGCGCTAGAGCTTTTCAAGCCGTTCATATTCGGCAGGCTAGAAGACCAGCAACTGGCAACCACGATCAAGGCAGCCAAGAAAATGGTCGAGCGCGAGACCCCAGAAGTCTGGGATATCTTGGCTGACGTTATTCGTGAACACCCTGTGATGTTGAACCGCGCACCAACGTTGCACCGGCTAGGCATTCAGGCGTTTGAGCCAGTGCTGATCGAAGGTAAGGCAATTCAGTTGCATCCGCTTGTTTGTAGTGCCTATAACGCTGACTTCGACGGTGACCAGATGGCGGTGCACGTACCGTTGACGCTAGAGGCGCAGTTGGAAAGCCGGGCGCTGATGATGTCGACGAACAACATTTTGTCGCCCGCCAGCGGTGAGCCAATCATCGTGCCCTCACAGGACGTGATCTTGGGCATTTACTACATGACCCGCGACAAGGTAAATGCGCGCGGCGAAGGTTCGGTGTTTGCAAATACAGATGAAGTGCACCGCGCTTATTACGCTCAGCAGGTGGATCTGCATGCACGTGTGAAAGTGCGCGTAGAGGAACAAACAACGAGCGCAGGCGGTGAAACCGCATTAAAGAAGACGCTGCATGACACTACAGTTGGACGGACCTTGTTGTACGCGATTGTTCCTAAGGCATTGCCGTTTTCAGTCGTCAACAAGGCTATGGATAAAAAGAGCATCTCTAATCTTATAAATGACTGCTATCGGCGTTGTGGTCTAAAGGACACCGTGATCTTTGCAGATCAACTCATGTATGCGGGCTTCGCGCACTCAACAGCATCTGGTGCGTCTATCGGCGTTGAAGACTTCGTTATTCCTGATTCTAAGCAAAAGATTATTGCGGAAGCAGAGGCTGAAGTTGCTGAGATAGAATCGCAGTATGCGTCTGGTTTGGTGACGCAGGGTGAGAAATACAACAAGGTGGTTGATATTTGGTTGCGTGCGAATGACTTGGTTGCACGGTCGATGATGGACGGCATTTCGAAAGAGACGGTCGTTAATCGCGATGGCGAAAAAGAAGAGCAAGCGTCGTTTAATAGTGTCTATATGTATGCTGATTCTGGTGCGCGGGGTTCGCCTGCACAGATCCGTCAGCTTGCCGGCATGCGTGGTTTGATGGCTCGTCCAGACGGCAGCATTATAGAGAACGCAATTACCGCCAATTTCCGTGAAGGGTTGACCGTAAACGATTACTTCATCTCCACTCACGGTGCTCGCAAAGGTCTCGCTGATACGGCGTTAAAAACTGCGAATTCGGGTTATTTGACACGCCGCTTGGTGGATGTGGCACAAGACGTTGTTATAACTGAAGAAGATTGCGGTACTTCAGCCGGTCTGTTTACGACCGCAATCATCGAGGGGGGTGACATTGTCGAAGCGTTGGGCGATAGGGTGCTGGGTCGCACTGTTGCTCAAGATGTGTACGCGTCAGATGGCAAAACTGTGGTCATCGAGCGAGGTACGTTGATCGACGAAGCGTGGGTAGAAAAACTAGATCCGGTAGCCCCGAGTGGCTTGCCTGCCGGGGGACTTAATGAGCTGGGTATCGACGAAATGGTGGTGCGCAGCGCGATTACCTGTGAAACAGCCCACGGCGTTTGCCGAGCGTGTTACGGACGTGATCTCGCGCGCGGGCATCTTGTGAATGTCGGTGAGGCTGTGGGTGTTATCGCAGCTCAGTCGATTGGCGAGCCAGGCACTCAGCTCACCATGCGCACCTTCCACATTGGTGGTGCTGCATCTCGTGCTACTGCGGTGGATAACATTCAGGTTAAGCACGGCGGCACAATCCGTCTGCACAATTTGAAGACAGTGGAGCGCGAGTCGGGTGAATTGGTCGCGATTTCCCGATCTGGTGCAATCGCAGTGGCAGATGATCTGGGTCGTGAGCGCGAGCGGTACAAATTGCCTTATGGTGCTGTCATCTCCGTTGCCGAAGGAGACAGAATAGAAGCAGGCCAAGTTATTGCACAATGGGATCCGCATACGCACCCAATTGTTGCCGAGGTGGCTGGTACAGCGACCTTTGTTGAAATGGAAGAAGGGTTGTCGATGAATCGTCAGACTGACGACCTGACCGGCCTCACCAACATTACCGTGCTCGATCCCAAGGACCGTCCTAGCGCTGCAAAGGACTTGCGTCCTGCGGTGCGTTTGAACGACGCGAAGGGCAATGCGGTGAATCTGCCGGGCAGCGAAGTGCCAGCCAATTACTTCATGCCCAGCAACGCGATCCTCAATATGGAAGATGGCGGAAAAATTGGTGTCGGTGACATCATCGCCAGGATCCCACAAGAAGGTTCGAAGACACGCGATATTACTGGTGGTCTACCCCGGGTCGCGGACCTTTTCGAGGCTAGGAAGCCCAAGGAACCTGCAATTCTTGCCGAGGCATCAGGCACGGTATCTTTCGGAAAGGAAACCAAAGGCAAACGTCGGTTGGTGATAACGCCGGCAGATGGCGATCCGGTAGAAACGCTTATCCCTAAGTGGCGTAATATTGGCGTTTTCGATGGCGAGCAAGTAGAGCGGGGCGAAACCGTCTGTGAGGGGCCGTTCAGTGCCCACGACATTTTGCGCTTAAAAGGCGTGGAAGAGTTAGCCAAGTACATTGTTAACGAAATTCAAGAAG
>PBTJ01000118.1 GCA_002726925.1 Gammaproteobacteria bacterium
AAGCGTAAACGGCAACATAGCTGGGTGCTGCAATGTGCTCGTTTTGGTAATGATTTAGTGGTGTCGGTGAATGATGGTCGACTTGCTCGGCGGTGGGTATTTGTTCTAGGTGCTGCAGACGCTTCGGACGCAGGTGCCTTGCTCGAGGGTTTAGAAAGGCTGGTGGGCGATAAGCCCGCACTACTTTGGCCCCAAGGTGAAGCTTTGCCGTTGAGCCGCCAGGTGGTAGCACGGCAGGGCACTCATGAGTTGGTGTTGACCGAGCATCGATCTGCACGCTTTGCCCTGCCCGCCTATCACTCGCCCAAGGCCGATGTCGCCGCTTTTCTGCTCAGTAATCGCGGCACGGCCGACGATGCGGTAAAACAACAAGCGCAGCGGCTTTCGCATTTGGATCGCCTTGAGGCCGAGAGCATTCACATCATGCGCGAAGTGGTGGCTCAAGCAGAGAATCCGGTCATGCTTTACAGCGTCGGTAAAGACAGCTCCGTGATGCTGCACCTTGCCCGCAAGGCTTTTTTCCCAAGCCCGCCGCCATTTCCTTTAATGCATGTGGATACCCGCTGGAAGTTCCAGGCGATGTATGACTTTCGTGACTATATGGCAAGAGAAAGTGGCATGGACTTGCTCGTGCACATTAACCCGGACGGCGTAGCAAAGAATATAAATCCGTTCGACCATGGCAGTGCAATTCACACAGACATTATGAAAACCCAAGGACTGAAACAGGCATTGGACGCCAACGGTTTTGATGTAGCCTTTGGTGGCGCGCGCCGTGATGAAGAAAAAAGTCGGGCAAAAGAACGAATCTTCTCGTTTCGAAATCCTGCGCACCGGTGGGATCCAAAAAACCAACGGCCCGAGCTTTGGAACATCTACAACGGACAAAAAAATCAAGGTGAAAGTATTCGCGTCTTCCCACTCTCTAATTGGACCGAGCTGGATATCTGGCAATACATCTATCGTGAGCAAATACCTATTGTTCCTCTTTACTTCGCCGCGGAACGCCCGGTTGTTGCCAAGGACGGTATGTTAGTCATGGTGGACGACGATCGCTTGCCTGTGGGGGCCGATGAGAATGTTGAAATCAAACGCGTCCGCTTTCGCACTCTGGGCTGTTACCCGCTAACCGGCGCGGTGGAATCAAGTGCCGACGATCTGTCCTCGATTGTGCTGGAGCTGCTCAACTCGCGCACCAGCGAGCGTCAGGGCCGCGCAATAGACTCGGATTCGTCCGCTTCTATGGAGAGGAAAAAGCAGGAGGGTTATTTCTAGTGGAGGCAGTCGACGTTAACACATCTGAAGAGGTAAACGCTTACCTGCATCAGCAAAACAAGCTGGATCTGTTGCGTTTTATCACGTGCGGTAGCGTTGATGATGGAAAAAGCACCCTGATCGGCAGGATGCTGTACGAGGCCCAGCTGGTGTTCGAAGATCAGGTCGCAACCCTCCTGAAAGACTCGAAAAAGCAGGGTACCCAAGGGGGCGACATCGATTTCGCTCTTCTGGTGGACGGCTTAGCAGCCGAGCGTGAACAGGGCATCACCATTGATGTAGCGTATCGCTTTTTTGGCACAGATAGTCGTAAATTCATTGTTGCCGACACTCCCGGCCACGAGCAGTACACGCGCAATATGGTGACGGGCGCATCTACCGCAGATGTGGCGATTATTTTGATCGACGCTTCTCAAGGAGTTCTCACCCAAACTCGGCGGCACTCTTTTTTGACCTCATTGCTAGGTATTCCNCATGTTGTCATCGCGATCAACAAAATGGATTTGGTGAAATTCGATCAGGCTACGTTTGATGACATTGAGGCTGATTATCTCGCGTTCGCCGAGGCCTTAAATTTTAAAAGTATAACCGCCATTCCTTTGTCCGCTCTGCAGGGCGATAACGTCATAGAGCGATCAGGGCGTACTGCTTGGTACTCCGGACCAACTCTACTTGGTTATTTGGAGACGGTTGAAATCGCAACCGCCGACGCATCAGCCAGTTTTCGTTTTCCGGTGCAATGGGTAAACCGCCCGAGCGCAGATTTTCGAGGCTTTACCGGNACCGTNGCTGCAGGCAGCATCTCNCCTGGGGACGCGGTNNAAATTCAACCCGGCGGTCAAGAAGCNCTGGTCAAAGAAGTGGTNCTTTTCGACAAATCNCTGCNGNGAGCNTTGCCTAAACAGAGCGTAACTTTGACCCTNGATCGTGAGGTGGATGTTTCAAGAGGTAATGTCATTGTAGCCGCCGAATCACCCTGCGAAGTGTCCGATCAATTCGACACCTATTTAGTCTGGATGGACCAGGAGGCAGGATACGCAGGGCGCGGATATGACCTTATGCTAGGAACCCGAAAAATTAACTGCACCGTCACTGAGATAAAATATCGGGTCAACGTTAACACCTTAGAGCAAACCTCGGCTAGAGAATTGGCGCTCAACGACATTAGCAGGGTTGTCCTAAGTTTGGATGAGCCAATTCCCTTCACCGCCTATACCGATTGCCGAGATCTCGGTTCTTTCATCCTTGTCGATCGATTTAGTAAAACGACGGTGGCGGCGGGGATGATCAATTTCGGTCTTCGTCGCGCACAAAATATCCATCCCCGAAGCACGACAATTGATGTGAAGGCCCGTAGTCAACTACTGGGACACGAGGGCCGGGTAATCTGGTTGACTGGCTTGAGCGGTGCTGGGAAGTCCACAGTAGCGGATGCTTTAGAGCGGCGCCTGTTTGATAGAGGCGTTCTTAGTTATATCCTTGACGGGGACAACATGCGCTCTGGCTTAAACCGTGATTTAGGCTTTACTGAAGCCGATCGTGTGGAGAATATCCGCCGTACGGCAGAAGTCACGAAGTTGATGGCGGATGCTGGTTTAGTGGTTATCGTTGCATTGATCTCGCCGTTTCGGTCAGAGCGCAGTATGGCAAGGTCAATGCTCGTAAATCAGGGCTTCGTGGAGGTTTTCTTGGATGTATCGCTTGATGTTGCCGAGTCACGTGATCCGAAGGGCCTTTATAAGAAGGCGCGCCGCGGTGACCTGCCCCACTTCACCGGCATAGACTCACCTTACGAAGCACCAGAAAGCGCCGATCTGCGGCTTGACACCAGTGAACTGAGTGTCGAGCAATGCGTGGATCGCCTGCTGAAGCTGTTGTGACTGCATCGATAGCCAAGTGCGCCCAGCCAACCCATTTGCACAGTCTGGCCAAGGCGTTTTCTTGGCGAGTGGTGGCGACCGCCACTACGGCGCTGATTGCCTACGCGATCACCGGTGAGATCGACACCGCGTTGCTGATTGGCGGTATTGAGTTCTTTCTCAAAATTGGCATCTATTACCTGCACGAGCGGTTTTGGTTGCTTCTGACCTGAGTCCGCTGGCTTTGGTGGGGCGGCGCCTGCTGTTAGGCTTGTGCGATGTGCCTGCCATCACCTCACCATACAATACTGTTGCTACTCTGCGCGTTTTTGCTGGCCGGCTGCGGCCAAAGTGAGCGTACCCTGGCCATCGCCACCGGCGGCCCTGCTGGTTTGTACTACCCCTTTGGCGGCGCCATGGCATCACTGTGGTCCGAGGTTTTGCCCGGCGTGAACGCCAAGGCCGAAGTGACCGGTGGCTCGGTAACCAATGTGATTCAGGTAGCAAGACAGGAAAGCGATTTGGGTATCGCCATGGCCGACGTGGTCAGTAGTGCCTATGCCGGCACGGGGCGGTTTCCAGAACCACTGCCCCTGCGTGTACTGTTTACTGCTTACCCCAACGTCGTGCATATGCTGAGCTTGCGCGATAGCGGCATCAAGACCATCGACGACTTGGCAGGCAAGCGGGTGGCCTTGGGAGCACAAGGCTCCGGTACCTCGGTAGCCGCCCTCAACATCATCACGGGTCTAGGCCTGAGCTTGGATGATATCGCGCCGCGCTATCTTAGCTTTGGGGAAACCACGACTGGTTTGAAAGACGGCACCCTCGACGCGGGGTTTGTGGTGGGTGGACTAGGTATCGCCGCGGTTACCGAGCTATCTGTTACACGAGATATCGAAATCATCGCCTTGAGCGATGCAGAAATTGCTCGCCTCACACAGCGGTTCCCGGCTTACTCCGGCTACGAAATTCCCGGCGAAACCTACGCTGGCGTGAGCGAGTCGCGACAGACTCTGGGTATTTGGAGCGCCGTAGTCGTGCACGAAACCATGCCCGAAGCGCTAGCTTACGCGCTGACTTGCACGGTCTACCGTGATCACCCTCGGTTGCTGGCTGTCTCACCGGTGGTCAAGGATATGCCCCCGGCCAACATTCACCAGTTGCCCGCCGTACCGCTGCATCCCGGCACCGAGCGTTACCTGCAAAACCCGCAGGCCGCCTGCACGTCGCCTGTGGCGGTGACTGCCCAGTAGCGGCCGTCAGAGACCATGTCAGGACTATCGTTTCCACGTCAGGATACGCCCAAGTCTGTGGTCGTTATCGCGACGACGTTGGCCGTGTGCTTGTCGCTGTTCCAGTTGTGGCAGCCCTTGGTGGGCTTTCTTCCGGTGGGTACCTTGCCGTTCGAAAGCGTGCTGGGGCAGCAGCCGGCAACCTACTTTCGCCCAATTCACCTCGCCTGGATTTTAGTCCTAGGGTTCACGGTTTATCCCATCGCCAAGGACACGAGCCCAGCGCGATTGTTCGATTTGCTGGCCATGATTTTTGTGCTTTGGTCTAGCGGGCGTGTTCTGAGTTTCGATTATCAAAGCATCGATCATTTGCTGAACGGCTTACAGGCCGCGGACTTCGCTGCAGGTCTGATTCTAATTATCGCGTCCCTTGAGATGGCGCGACGCTCGGTTGGGCCGGTGATGATGTGGGTGGGTCTGGTGTTTTTGCTCTACGGCGCCTTTGGCAACCTGCTGCCTGATGTGCTGGCCACCAAAGGGTTTAGTTTTGAGCGTATCGTGCGCTTTCAGGTGTTCACCGGCGCAGGTCTATTTGGGGCACCACTAGGCATCGCCGCTGGCGCAGTCTTTAGTTTTGTACTTTTCGGAGCGTTTTTGCAGGTCACCGGCGCAGGAAAATTTCTGATCGATCTGTCTTTTGCTGCCGCCGGTCGTTATCGAGGCGGCCCGGCCAAGGCGTCGGTGATTGCGTCCGCAGCCATGGGTTCGATTTCGGGCAGCGCTATCGCCAACACGGTAACAACTGGCTCCCTAACCATTCCCATGATGAAAAAGCTCGGCTACAAGCCGGAAGAAGCGGCAGGTATCGAGGCGGCGGCTTCCACCGGTGGGCAGATCATGCCGCCGATCATGGGGGCAGGGGCCTTTGTGATGGCCGAGTTCACCAAGACCTCTTACGGCGACATTGTGTGGATGGCTCTGGTGCCAGCGCTACTCTACTTTTTATCCGTACTGCTCTATGTGCATGTGCTGGCCGTGAAGGGTGGCTTTAAAGGCATGCAAGGCCAAGCCGGAGCATGGCGGGTGCTGATCGATGGCCTGCACTTTTTGCTGCCCCTAGCGCTGATCACGGTCCTGTTGCTGCGGAATTATTCCCCTGTGCTCGTTGGTCTTGCCGGTAGCGCTGCTGTGCTGCTGGCCAGCTTGCTGCGCACCCATACGCGTATTGGACTGCGCCAACTCGTTGAAGGCTTGCGCCAAGGGGCGATGCTTGCGGTATCGATTTCCGTCGCTTGCGCCGTTGCGGGCTTGGTGGTGGGCACTATTGGGCAAACTGGTATTGGCCTGCAATTTACTGAATCCGTAGTCGCGCTTAGCGGTGGGCACCTTTGGTTGGCACTGATTCTTGTGGCGATCGCCGCACTGGTGCTGGGTATGGGCCTGCCAGCGACAGCGGCTTACATTGTGCTCGCGGTCATGACCGGACCGGCGCTACAGGAGTTGGGCCTTGCGCTAATTACCGCCCACATGATCATTTTTTGGCTCGCCCAAAGTTCCAATGTCACGCCGCCCATCGCGCTTGCAGCCTTCGCCGGAGCCGGGGTTGCCGGAGCAGCGCCCATGGCTAGTGCGGTGGAGGCGGTCAAGCTGGCCAGCGGCTTGTTTGTCATTCCATTGATGATGGCTTTTTCGCCGCTGCTGTTAGGTGCTGAATTTGGTTGGAGTGGGGTGCTTATGGCAGCCGTGGTTACTGGGCTGCTGATGCTGATGTTGGTCATGGTGCTGCAGCAATTTCTTTTTGCCCCGGTGTCATTTTTGAACCGAGCAATGGCCTTGTTAGCGGCAGCCTGTCTCGTTTATCCATCCATACCGAGTCGATTAGTTGGCGGTGTCTTGGCTCTCGCCTTGATGGTCGTGAATCGCCAGAAAGCCGTCTGATTTATCGATTGTCTGCGCCGTTTTGTCCTCAATTTGACGGTATGAGCGATAAATTCAGCCCACATCGCGACTGGTGTTAAGGGGGGACCATTGGCTCGAGCAAATTCGCGTTGCTAGCTCTCCGCCTGACGCGCCCGCTCTGTTAACCATGCTTCATGGGGCGTGTACTCGCCCTCGTGCCAAAACCCCCAATCGCTGGATTTCCTGCCAGTCAGAATCAGCGTCCACACCGGCCGGTTTTCAATCAGCTGCACAATGTGCTGGTGAGTAGCTGATCGAAAGTGTGGCCGTAGGGCCTTTACCATGGTGCGGGGTTTATTGGGTGTTTGCTCCAGATAGGGCTCAAAGGGGATGGTGATAAACCACCAGGGGTGGTCGTGAAAAGCACGGTCATCGTCGCCTTTGTGGAATTTATGCAGCCTGAGGGTAACGCCGAACCAGAGTATCCAGCGCTCTAAATACGGTTGGCCGGCGTCATAGACCAGATCGTGGGTCCAGCCAAAGGTTAGCGAGCCAAGGGTGATTAGGCGTTCGGAATAGGTCACTGGATACAGTTTCTGAAGACAGTGGCCGTAGTATAAAGTCTTGCTCCCAGCGAGTTAAGTTTTAGTGCATTAGGGAGGGCGTGTTATGGAAATTGTGACTCAATCACCGGCTTTGGATCAGGCCATGGTAGATCCTGTAAAGTGGGGCAATGAGCAGTGGGTCCATGAGCAATTTGCCTGGCTGCGCAAGAACGCGCCACTAAAGCAGCTTGCGCCAGACGGCTATACGCCGTTTTGGAATGTCACGCGTTACAACGACATCAAAGAAATCGAAAGTCAGAAGCAACTGTTCATCAATGACCCTCGTCCGACCTTGGGTTTGGAAGTAATGCAGCAAATGGTGCAGCAGATGACCGGGCGTAAACACCTGGTGCGCTCGCTGGTGCAGATGGACGACCCCGATCATATGAAATATCGCCTGCTGACCCAGGGCTGGTTCATGGGCAGCAATCTGCGCAAGCTGCAAGCGCGGGTGGATGAATTGGCAGATAGGTACATCGACCGCATGGCGGATATGGGCGGCGAATGCGACTTCGTTAAAGACGTGGCGATTTGGTATCCATTGCGGGTCATCATGAGCATTTTTGGTGTGCCGGAAGATGACGAACCGCTGATGCTCAAACTCACCCAAGAGCTGTTTGGCAGCACTGACCCGGATGTGAACCGTTCTTTTGAACCCGCAGAGTTCTTAAACGTGGTGAAAGACTTTGAAGACTATTTCGTCAAGCTCAGTGAGGCGCGGCGTGCTGAACCTAAGGACGATTTGGCGACCATCATTGCTACCGCCCAAATCGATGGTGCACAAATCCCCGAGCATGAGGCCAATGGCTACTACATGATCATTGCTACCGCCGGACACGACACCACGAGTGCCTCAACCGCTGGCGGTTTGCTTGGCCTGATTGAGAATCCCGAGCAAATGAGGGCGTTTCGCGCAGACCCTGAAGGCCTGATGCCTACGGCCATTGATGAAATGATTCGCTGGGTTTCGCCGGTGCGTCACTTCATGCGCACAGCGACAGCTGATACCGAAGTGGGTGGTCAGCAGATCAAGGCTGGCGAGTCGATGATCCTCTGGTATCCCTCGGGCAATCGTGATGAAGCGGTCTATACCGATCCCAATACCTTTCGCATTGATCGCAAAGAGAGCAAGCAGATTGCCTTTGGCTTCGGCGCCCACGTTTGTTTGGGCCAGCATCTGGCGCGTATGGAGATGAGTTCGCTGTTCCGCAAGCTATTGGAGCGGGTCGATCATATCGAGCTGGCAGGAGAGCCAAAGTATACTCAGGCGGTCTTCGTGGGCGGGCTTAAGAGCCTGCCGATTCGCTACAAGATGAAGTAGCGCTCGTGACCGAAACCGTCACGCTGCGGCGTGGCACGACGGAACTGGTGGTGTCCCGCGCGGGCGGCGGTATCGTCAGCTTCCAGCGTGACGATCAAGCGCTTATGCGTGTGGCACCGACTCAGCCGTATTTGGCCTGCTTCCCGATGCTGCCGTTTTGCAGCCGTATTCATGAAGGCCGGTTCAACTTTGCGGGTCAGGATGTAGAGCTCGCCCGCAATTTCTTGCCCGAGCCCCATACCATTCACGGTTTTGGTTGGCAGGCGCATTGGCATCTTCATTCGATGTCGGAAACCGCATGCACGCTGAAATTTCATCACGATCAGTCGGTAGGTGATGCAACGGGCTGGCCTTGGTTATTTTCGGCAGAGCAGCGATTCGAACTGGTGGAGCAGGGGCTGCTCGTGACGGTGACGCTTGAAAATCAGTCTGATGGAGTGATGCCCGCCGGCATGGGCCTGCACCCATATTTTCCTCTAACCGAAGCGACCGCAGAGGACGAGAACGGCACAACAATTACGTTGCTTTGTAATGCCCGCGTTGAGATGCGTAAGGCGTTTTTGCCGCAAGCTATCGATACGTCTGTTGGACGAGCAATCAACGTGCTGGCAGCCAAGCCTTGGCGAGAACGCGACGTGGATGACGTCTTTGCCTACGGTTTAGGAGTCGCGCAAATTCATTGGCGTGATAAACCCTACTCACTGTCCATAGAGTCCGATCCAGCTCTGCCACACTGGATAGTGTTTGCGCCGCGGGGTGCAGGCTTCATCTGTATTGAGCCGATCAGTCATTTTCCCAATGTGGTGAACGTGCAGCCGGCACCCACCGAGGCAAGCGGCGGGCTAAAGAATCTTGCTCCCAGTGAGGTTTGGAGCACCTGTACAACCTTCCACATTACACCGTCTGCTGCGGTGACCTAGCAGGCCCTGCGTTCCTTCTACCCAGTCCCAGCCGAGATCAGATTCATTTCTGCAAGCTTTTGAACGTTCATGTTAGATTTATCTAAGAGCAAACGTAAAATAGGGTTCGAACATGGCTGAAGCAGTGGATTACAAGCAGATTGGTACCTCACCAGTCAGACCCGATGGTTTCGATAAGGTCACCGGACGCGCCCAGTTCGGGGCGGACGTGAAATTACCCAACATGATCTACGGCAAGGTGCTGCGCAGCCCTTATGCGCATGCTCGTATAAAGAGCGTCGACGTCAGCGCAGCGCTCGCCATGCCAGGTGTCTACGCAGCCATCTCCGGCGCCGATTTTCCCGGCGGTCGTCTTGACGGCGAGGCTGGTGGTGAAGGTGGCGGCACCATGGATGATGTCGCCAAGAATGTTATGGCACGCAACAAAGTGCTCTATCACGGCCACGCGGTTGCCGCCGTGGCAGCATCCACGGTGCGTTTGGCCGAGCAAGCCCTGGAGGCAATCAAGGTCGAGTATGAGGTTCTAGCACCTGTGCTAGATGTGGTCTCTGCCATGGATCCCGCCGCGACGTTGGTGAACGAAGAAAACTATACTGCGCTGCCGGAAAAACCCGAGAATCCCTCAAATATTGCCAATGTCGGGCGGCTTGAGCGCGGCAACTTGGATGAAGGCTTTTTGGCCGCGGACGTCGTCATTGAGCGAGAGTTCACCTGCCCAATGGCACACCAAGGCTACATTGAACCCCATGCCTGTATCGCCAGCATCGACGAACGCGGTCGCGGTACGGTTTGGTGTTCTACCCAAGGCCACTTCGAGCATCGCGCAGCGACGTCGAAAATGCTTGGTAAGAACATGGCCGACCTTAAGTTTGTGGCAACAGAAATAGGTGGCGGCTTCGGCGGCAAAACCGTGGTTTATCTTGAGCCTCTGGCGACCCTGATGTCGGAAAAATCCGGCCGACCGGTAAAGATGACCATGTCTCGCGAGGAAGTGTTTCGCGCTACTGGGCCAAGCTCGGCGACCGTGGCTCGAGTGAAAGTCGGTGTGCGCAAGGACGGCCCCATTACCGCCGCCCAGTCTTGGATCGCTTTTGAAGCCGGCGCCTTTGCCGGTGCGCCCTGCATGCCTGGGGCCATGTCGATCTATGCCCCGTATGAAATCGAAAACTTTTTGGTGGAGACCTTCGACGTGCTGGTCAACAAGCCCAAGGTCGCAGCCTATCGTGCACCCGGTGCGCCACAGGCAATGCACGCCTTTGAATGTGCGCTGGACGAAGCAGCACAGTTGCTGAACATGGATCCAATTGATCTGCGCATGGTCAACGCCGCCGATGAAGGCACACAGTCCCCATATGGACCAAAGTTTCCAGCGATCGGTTTAAAGGCTTGCTTGCGAGCGGCCAAAGCCCACCCAAATTACACAAAGCCAGTACCCGAGGGCGCGGGCCGCGGTGTTGCGGTGGGTTTCTGGTTCAATGTCGGCATGCAGTCCAGTGCCGAGGTCAACATTAACGAGAATGGCTCGGTGATGATCATCGAGGGTAGCCCAGACATCGGCGGGTCACGTGCTTCTATGTGCTTAATGGCAGCAGAGACACTGGGCATCGACTACGACGACGTGCGCGCGCAAGTAGGCGACACGGAAAGCACGGGCTTTTGCAACGTCACCGGTGGTAGCCGCACCACGTTTGCAACCGGCATGGCGGTCACTCAGGCCTGCGAGGCGGTGATCGCCGACTGTAAGCGCCGCGCTGCCATGACATGGGGCCTTGATGAAGACCAGGTGGAATGGGAAGACGGTCAGGCTGTACCCGGCCCCGGGGTTAACGCTGATGTGAAGCCTCTGAGCTTGGCAGAGCTGGCGCGTAAGGCAGGTAAAACTGGCGGGCCGATTACCGCTCGAGCATCCTTGAACGCCCAAGGCGCCGGTGCGGCTTTTTCCGTTAACTTTGGTGACCTGCGCGTTGATCGTGAAACCGGCAAGGTAGACGTGCTGAGCTTTACCGCAATTCAAGATGCTGGCAAGGCGATCCACCCAGCGTATGTTGAAGGCCAAATGCAGGGCGGGGCGGCCCAAGGCATTGGCTGGGCGCTGAACGAGGAATATATTTTTGATGAAAACGGCGTGCTGGAAAACGCAGGCTTTCTTGACTACCGAATTCCGGTGGCATCGGATCTGCCGATGATCGACACGGAAATCGTCGAAGTCCCCAACCCCAGTCACCCCTTTGGTGTGCGCGGTGTGGGTGAGGCGCCAATCGTTGCACCGCTGGGTGTATGCGCCAATGCAGTTTCACGGTCGCTGGATATGCGCATTACCGATCTGCCCATGTCGCCACCGCGACTGTTGGATGCTATCGAAGGCTAAGCGAGTGCTGCTGCTTGTGCTGATAAAAACCCTGCTGAGCAGGGTTTTTTGTGGGAGCGAAGATCAAACGTCATGGTCAAAGTAGTACTGTCCAATCCGATGTTGGCGTTGACTCAAGGTGCGCGAGAGCTTGAGTTTGCGGTGAGTAACTACCGCGAACTAACCCTCGCCCTCTGCGCACGGTGGCCGCAAATGGCCGCCTTGATTGAGCGTTCTGCTGTCGCCATTGATGGCCAAATTTATCAGGATGCCTTTGCCGAGCCGCTGGCGTCAGGCAGTGAAGTATTTTTTATGCCACGTATCGAAGGTGGCTGAGGGGAGTCTTATGAATATCAGTTTTGGCAACGAGTACGAAACCTTTCGCGATGAAGTGAAACGGTTCTTAGATGACAACCTCACGGATGATCTTCGCGATGCCCAGCGTTTTTGCCCCGGCATCTTTTTGGATTACGAACACAACATTGTTTGGCACCGCATTCTGCACAAGCAGGGCTGGGTGGCGCCGGCCTGGCCGCAAGAATATGGCGGCACGGGCTGGGATTTGATGCAGCGGTATATCTGGTCCATCGAAAAATCTCAGGCCGGCGCTCCGGATACCGCGCCCATGGGGCTGGGTATGTGCGGGCCTATGCTGATTGGCTGCGGCAGCGAGGCACAGCAACGCGAATTCTTGCCGCGGATTTTGTCTGGCGAAGACTATTGGTGTCAGGGTTATTCCGAACCCGGTTCAGGCTCAGATTTGGCGAGTCTCAAGCTTAAGGCGACCTCAGATGGCGACTACTACCGCTTGAACGGCAGCAAGATCTGGACCTCTCATGCGCACTATGCCAACAAGATGTTCATCTTGGTGAGAACCGACGATTCCGGTAAGCCGCAAGAAGGTATCACCTTTCTGCTGCTGGATATGGACACGCCCGGTATTCGCGTAGAACCGATTTTGTTTGCGTCGGGCACCCATGAAGTGAATCAAGTTTTCTTTGATGACGCGCGAGTACCGAAGGCCAATGTGGTTGGGCAAGAAAACAAGGGCTGGCAGGTGGCCAAGTACCTGCTGGAGTTTGAGCGCGGCGGGTCCACTGGCGGTAATGCCTCGCGCAAGGTGAGTTTGCAGCGGCTTCGCAACCTCGCTCAACTTATACCGCAAGGTGATAGCATTTTGGCTGATGACGCGGATTTCATGCGCAAGTTAGACGAGACCGAGGTGCAGTTGGAGGCCATTCAATACACCGAATTCCGCATGATGGCAGCGCTTTCTAAGGGCGATAGCCCGGGGCCAGAGTCATCGGTGATCAAGGCGCTCTCTGCTGAGATTACCCAGCGTATAACCGAACTGACGGTAGAGGCCATGGGCCAGTATGCGGGTGTGCATCAGCCCGAAGCACGAGCCGTGGGCAGCAACGTCGCCCCCGTCGGGGCTGATGAGGGTGTGATGGCTTTTTCGCGGTACTTTAATTTGCGCGCCAGCTCTATTGCAGGCGGCAGTAATGAGGTGCAGCGCAATATCATGGCGAAACTGGTGCTGGGTTTGTAACCCCAGATGCTATGCGGTTTTGACCTCGTGGCAGGTCTTTGCTATCGACTTGCGGCCTGCCACAAGGGCTTCGACAGGGCCTGTGCCCTACCGGCTAGATCCCGCGGCCAATCGCCGATGCAACCTTTAAACCCGTTTTCGTCGCTGGCAAAGAGTGCCCGCATAGCATCCTCATAGTTTGGCAGATCGCCGCACAATGCCTGACAAAATCGATAGGTCAGCGTTTGGTAGTGCCGAACGATGTCTTCAGTCTGCTGCTGTGGATCATGCCTAGCCCGATCTATCAGTTTGCGTATTACCGCAGACGGACTACTGGCTTGTGTCGACAGCCACTCTACGTGTCTGGGCAGCAGGTTAATCGCCAAGCTTGTTGTCGAACCTGTCTCGTTGTTCGTGGGTAGTGGTGGAACCCTAAAGTGTTCAGCCTTGCGCTCCAGTAGGGCCTCATCGCCACTCAGATCAAGGTCCATGGGCTCGCAGGTGCTGTCCCGTAAGATGAGCGCGCGATGCCCCGGGTTTTGATCAAGATAGCGGCGTGCCGCCAAGGCGGCGTCTGCCAGCGAGCCTTGGGCCAAGCAATGGGCATCACTGAATGCTGAAAATGTTTCTGGGTTGGTATTCTTATTGGCCAAAAAGTTGCTCGAATTTTGCTTCAAGTTCAGCCTCGCGTGCCGCCATTTTTGCCTGCTGTTCTGGATCAGCCCAAATTCGATAGTTGCCGAGCGCGTAGGCTTGGCCATTGTCGTAATAGGCTAGGGCATTCAATCGGTTGGCGACAAAATTGTTGCGAGTGGCTTTCACCTTGCCCGGCGCTCCGGCGACGATGGAATTGGGCGGAATCACAGTGTCTTCCGTAACAATGGTATGACCGGCAATAATGCAGTTATCGCCGATTACCGCACGATCCATAATGGTGGCGTTGATGCCGATCAGACAATTGTCACCGATGGTGGCCCCGTGAATGGTGCAGTGGTGGGTGATCGAACAATAGGCACCAATTTTCGTTGGCACATTGGCGATGTGGATCATCGTGAAGTCTTGGATATTGCTATAGGCACCTATTTCGATATGGTCTGCTTCCGCGCGCATGACCACCTGTGGCCAGATAGATACCCCTTCTTCGAGGCGAATATCGCCGTAGAGCTCGGCGCTGGGCGCCTGCCAAATTGCCTTACTCATCACAACTCTCCCGACGAGAGATCAACGCCATGTCGTTGGGTTGCATGTGTTTATTGCTCCTAAGCTTCAGGGTTCTAAGTCGCAGAATTTTCTTGCGCGGCAATGCGCTGATCGAGGCGTTTCTCGCCGCGTCGCTGACGCATCACAAAGACTAATAGCGGCAGGTAGATGGCGAAGGTGAACCAATAGGGCAGATCCGGCGATATTTGATAGAAAAATCCGCCCAATAAAGGTCCGACGGTAAAACCCAGAGGCCCGCAAGAGCCAGCAATACCGGCCACTGCGCCTTGCTCGTGGGGTTCCACGGCCAGCGATGCACCGGCCATAAAAGCGGGCCCAGCCAAGCCCATGCCAGCGCCCTGTAGCACCATGGCTGTGATCATCAGATTCCTCGTATCTGCTAAGGCAAGGCAGGCAAACGCGATGGCGAGTATTGGCAAGGCGACGCGCAGCCACTGAAAGGGCGTTAAATTGATCCGCTGCATGAGACCAATTTGACTAACCAGAGACGCGGCTGCCGAGCAGCCCATGGCGATACCGAAGGTTTGTGCGGTTTCCACCGCAGTCAGACCAAGGACATCTTGAAAACGAAAGGCCAAGGTTTGCTGTACCAAGGCCATGCCCATGAACATCAGGGCTCCGACGATGATATAGGGCAAGATTCTGGGGTCGAAGTAGCCCAGTTTTTGGCTCGCCGACCCGCGCGATTGTCCGGTGCTGGGTGCCACTTTTGGAATGTCTGGTAACAAAAAAATCACAAACAGCGCCGTGGTGATAGCCACTGCCGAAGCGACCCACAGAGGGGTAAGTAAGGTAATGCCTGCCAGCAACCCGCCGAGGGCAGGTCCGAGAATGCTGCCAAAATTGTTGGCGGCCCCAACCGCGCCCATACCCTTGGTGCGTGTGGCGACGGAGGTGATGTCCGCCATGTAGGCGCTGCTTGCGGGCATGATTGCGGACATGACGCTGGCGTGCATGACCCGTGTGAGCATGAGTAACAGGTAACCAGCCAACGGCAGGAGGGCGCCGATCAGGGTCAAGTGAAACACCGACGCAAAAAGAAAGTTGCCGCAGGCATAGCCGAACAGCCCGATGACCATCACGCGCTTTCTGCCCCAGCGGTCGCTGAGTCGACCCCAACGAGGACTGGCAAGGAAAACGACCAAGGATGATGCAGCAATGATCGAGCTGATCTGTAGCTCGCTCATGCCCACTTCTCGGCCCAAGGGACCTAAAATAGCGAACAACACGGTAAAGCCAAATCCCACCGAAATCAGCGCGGTGAGTAAGATCAGACGCGCGTAGCGAAACTCTACCGGGCTTAGGGTCGGAGAGTTGTTGGTAGGAATGTTAGTCGGTTGATCTGACACAGGGCCATCGTCATTGAGCTGCGGGTCGCGGATGGTAGCTGAAATGTTGCTTCAAACGTAGGAGTGACAGGGTCGAACCAGCGCCTCAGGCCGTGAGGCCGGCGACATGGTCCCCGGCTTGGGTAACAATATTTAGGCGTGTCGCGGTGCACCGCGCTGCAATATGATCGTCAAACACTCCATGCTAGCCACTACTTCATTTAGATGAGTGCTACTCGATATGACCAACACTGAACCGTCCGAGACCACGCCAAAGTCGACACAGCAGACTCGAGCCAGCGAGCGCGTCAGTGCCCAGCGCCAAGGCTCGGGACGCATGTTTCGCACAATCCTGCTCGGCACGGTGGCGATGGTGGCCGGTGTGCTCTGGCTGGGCGATCAGTATGGCGTGGAGCGCAAGGAGACCATGGAACTGCTACTGACCAGCGCTGGATTCGTTTTGTTGCTGACCGTGGCGGGTGTGTTTGGTGCGCTGCTTATCCGTCTAATGCGACGGGTCTTTAACCGACGAGATTAGGCGTTGTCGCTTCTCGATGATTTGGCCCAGTGGTTGATTCGCAATCTCTGTGACGTTCACAGAGAGAAGGAAGTAGCGAAACGCTGCCAGCGCGGCATATAAAATCGCTCTGGATCCAACGAAAACAACACGCCACTCGCTCTGCCGACCAAGTGATCAGCATGCACAAAGCCAAACTTTCGATAGTCGGCGCTGTTGTCGCGGTTGTCGCCCAACACCAGATAGTGATCTGCCGGCACAACGACTGGGTCGAAACTGCCGTAACTTTTCTGCGGGGAAATTTTGTAGCGCAATATCATGCGGTCTTGGCCAGATATTTGTTCGCGCAATGTTTCGGTGTGAGGGAAATGTTGCGCGAGATATAAGGCGCGCTGAGCTCCGGCAGATCCGGTGTAGAGAGCTGCTAAGCCGTTAAGGTTAAGCGTATTATTGCGCCAACTGACCCTATCGCCGGGCAGACCGATTATCCGTTTTACCGTGAGGGCGCCAGTTTGCGGAGCGCGAAACACGACGATTTCCGAGTAGGTTGGGGCTCCCCAACGCACTAGCGGTGCCTCGCTAAAAGGCAGTCGCAGGCCAAATGCCGTCTTGTCCACAAAGATGCGATCACCGGGAATGATGCTTGGCACCATGGAGCGAGTGGGGACGTGGTTCCAATCCACAACCGTGGAGCGAAGGAAAATCAGCAACGCAATAAGCAGCACCAGACCCCGCCACTCCTGCCACCGCGCGCTGGTTTGCCCGCGCCAGCGATTGGACTGGTGGGCAGGGCTGTCAGAATCGATCATGGTCGTGGTCGGTGTGGATCAGCCGTGCGCTTTTTCCATGGCGGCAAGCTGTTCTGGGGTCGCCTCGGTTTGATGGTTATCTTTCCACGCCGCGTAGGTCATGCCGTAAACCTTTTCACGGGCCTGATCCAAATCTAACGCCAATCCTTGGTCATCGGCGCTTGCCTTGTACCACTTGGAAAGGCAGTTGCGACAAAATCCCGCCAGTATCATCAGGTCGATATTCTGCACATCCTTGCGCTCATCCAGATGGGCGATAAGCCTGCGAAAGGTGGCCGCTTCAAGTTCTGTTTGCTGCTGGGGTGTCAAAGCTTGCTCAGTCACTGTGTATTTCCTTTTCGGGCCGATGGAACAAAAGCATGAAACGAAAGATAAGTCGCTAGAGCGCTCAGTCGATGCTTCGAGTGAAAATCCACTCGTGCTCGCTCGATAGCTCCTCGTTGTAGGCATAACCCTCGACATTAAAAGTCTTCAGGTCATCGGCTTTTTCTGCGCGCTGGTCAATCATGTAGCGGGCCATCAAACCGCGTGCCTTTTTCGCGGAGAAGGATACGAAACGATACGCTTCGCGCCGCCACTCCTTAAAATTGATCGTAACAATGCGGCCATCAATGTTCTCCGGCTGCACCACTTTGTAGTACTCGTTGGAAGCGAGATTAATGAGCACCTTGCTACGCTGTTCTGCCAGCGTCTCGTTCAATGCTTGGGTTACCTTGCCACCCCAGAATTGGTAAAGGTCTTTGCCCCGAGCATTCGCAAGCGCAGTACCCATTTCCAGTCGGTAGGGGTGAATTCGGTCCAGCGGACGCAGTAGACCGTGCAAACCGGATAGCACACGCAGTCGTTTTTGCGCCCAAGTGAAATCCTGCTTGCTCATGGTTTGTGCACTGAGGCCGAGATATACGTCGCCCTTGAAAGCCAGTATCGACGCCCGGGCACCAGAGTTTTCATCGAACTTGGCGGACCATTGGGCATAGCGGTCATGGTTCAGCGTCGCCAGCTTGTCGCTGATGCCCATGAGGCTGCCAATGTCAGCAGGCTCAAGTTTCCGTAGGGTTTTGATCAGCGCTGCCGAATCTTTTGTGAACTCAGGCGCCGAGTGTTGATCCGTCACGAGCGGACTGTCGAAGTCCAAGGTTTTTGCGGGAGATAAAATAGCCAGCATTTTCATGACCTATGTGTGTTCTTCTAGCCTCGATAGTTTAACTCAACGATTTGTGAGTGACAGTCAGCAACCAGGATTTCTGAGTGACAGTCGGCAACCAGCAGTTGTCAAAGGCCCTGTCTGCCTTGTCTGACTGCGTTGGATCGATAGACTGGCCAATAAAGCCTTTGGTTGCGAACCAAATCGGTCCTCCACCTTAGCGCGGTGTCGGTGACTGAACAGGAGACTCACGGTTTGAAAATGGTAGGGCGTACACATCCTGGACTACAGCGCATGCGCAATGAGGATGCGCTTCGCTACGAGGAAAAAAGCGGCGTCGCTGTGCTCGCAGATGGCATGGGCGGTCTGATGGCAGGTAGCGAAGCCAGCAAGGTGGCGGTAGAGAAGATTTGCCGGCACCTCGAGCTATCAGCCATTGGCGCCGCGAACGACCTTGGGGCGGCGATTGAGTCGGCCCACCAAGCCATACTAGAAATCAGCACGGCGAAAGAAATGGCCTCGAAAATGGGTAGCACCGTGGTGATTTGGATGCGCGCTGGGGACGCTTGGCATGGAGCTTGGGTGGGTGATTCGCGACT
>PBTJ01000119.1 GCA_002726925.1 Gammaproteobacteria bacterium
GCGCGTCAGGGCCTGCGTCTACGGCCTTTGGTGACGCCTTGACAATAAATGACAGAAAATTCTCAGACATTTCATTGGCTGCTGGGTTACAAACTTGCTTAAGGGCTAGCAATTAGCGTGCCAGCGCTATGCCTACTGATGAAATCGGCCTTCGCGCATTGCTCAAGTGCGCAGGACTCGAGCGATTTTACTCCCCCAGCCTGTTGCGGCTTTTCGCTACAAAACGCTGGGTGCTCAACATGTCTGCTTCTTTTTGCTCTTTGCGCGCTTTGCTGTGTTTAAGCTGCTCACGCGCGCGCGTAGCTAACGTTTCAAATTTGACGCGCTCGCTGCTGAGTTCGCGAAAACGAGCGGCAATCGACTGCTGCTGGCGCTGCAGTTCCGCCATTTGATCGATTATGGCCTGGGTCGTTCGATCCAGCTGGCCCATGAAGCGACGCAAATGCGTCGATTGCTGCAAGTCAACTTGAGTGTTCTCAGTGGCCTTGAGTTGCTCCATATAACCCAGCTTCATGTGGCGAATCTTCTCTTGCTCTGCACACAAGTCGCTGTGTTGGGTACGCACTTGTATCAGGGCTTTTTGTACTTCACTGGCTTCTTGTCCCAAACCATCGGCCATGGTTTGCCAGCGCTGAATGGAGGCCTGCAGNGCGCTAGACACGCATACTCTCGCGTAGCTGCGCGANGGCATCTTCAAAGGTCACCAACTCATCCATGGGTTGACGCAAAAATTCCTCCATCACNTTGCGCATTGAGATTGCACGATCGAGATCAGGGTTGGTGCCCATTTCATANGCGCCNACCTGAATCAGATCNATATTTTGCTGATACAACGTCCAGAGTCTGCGAAACATGTTTGCCGAATTCAAATTATCGATATCGGCAATGGTTGGCATCAGGCGCGAGATAGAACCGGACAAATCGATGGCNGGATAATGCGCGGCGTCAGCNAGCGCTCGGCTGAGCACCACTTGCCCATCCAGGGAGGCTCTNGCCAANTCCACCACCGGGTCCTGCAAATCGTCGCCTTCGGCGAGCAACGTATACAGCGCAGTGGTGCTGCCNTGTCCGGCGCTGCCGGTACCGGTGCGTTCAATAAGGTTNGGTANNAGACTNAATACCGACGGTGGATAGCCTTTCGANGTGGGTGGTTCACCAATGGCCAAGCCGATCTCGCGTTGGGCATGNGCGACTCTNGACANGCTGTCTACGAGCAGNAGGACGTCTTTGCCTTGGGCGCGAAAATACTCCGCATACAGGTGTGCCAGATTAGTNGCACGAATACGCAGCAGCGGAGAGTTATCCGCTGGCGCCGCAACCACCACGGCATGNCCCATNCCCTCGGGTCCTAGTATTTGCTCGATAAATTCTTTGACTTCGCGGCCGCGCTCGCCGATCAGNCCAATCACCACGACNTCTGCTGAGGTGAACTTGGTCAACATGCCAAGCAANACACTCTTGCCGACACCAGAGCCAGCGATTAGCCCCAAGCGTTGCCCACANCCCACGGTCAACATGGCATTGATCGCCTTCACACCNACATCNAGGACGCGATCAATNGGCTGGCGTTGCATCGGGTTGATCGGCTTACCCTGAAGGCTCTGGCGCTGGGATGTGCGGATNGGCGAGAGGCCATCTAACGGTTCACCTAGCGCATCGACAACTCGACCGAGCAGGTGATCGCCGACCNTNGCAGTATCTGCATCGGACAACAAAAAGACTTTAGCNCCCGCATGCAGNCCGGATGCTTCCCANAGCGGCATCATAAAGATGGTGCCGCTGCCAAAGCCCACCACCTGGGCNTCGACATACTGCGATCTATCCATNGCGTTAATTTCGCCGCGCAGGNTGGATTTTAGAATTCGGCAAATCGCNCCCACGGTAGCGGTTAGTCCCTTGGCCTCAATGGTGAGGCCAACAATGCGGGTGAGCAGGCCGTAGGTTCGAGGCTCCGGCGACTGTAGATGCTTCGCAGCATGGGCTACATGACTTTGAAAACTAGCAAGTTGTTGGTTTAGCACGCCGATCAACCTTCATCTGGCGGGCGCTGGAAGAAAATATCGTCTACCTCAGAGTAATCGCCCTGAATGGTTGTGCCTTGATCATCAAATTCNCTCGAATTCCAACCATCGTCCTCAGCTGCCGGCATAAAATCCGCTGAGCCGAGATCTGCGTCTTCTTGCAAAGGCGCTTCTTGCTGCGACTCTTCGCTTTTTTGCAAAGACAGCTCCCGGCTATGTTCTGCNGGCGGTAGCTGGGTGAGCAGTTGCTCGGCCAGCTGCTCAACACGATGCTCGATCAGATCGACAATACTGGTGTCTTGTACCGCCAGCCGCACGGACCCAGGCTGCAGTGTGTCATCACGGCGCAATGCATAGGTAGCAAAAACATCCTCAAGTTCAGGTTGCTGCAGTCGTTCATACCAATCGTGGGAGACATAGATGATGACTTCGCCCATCTCCATGGGATCGACTTGGGCTAAGGAGTCTTCAATGAAGCCAATCAGAGAATCATCGCTCAGGGTTAGCTCGCGACGGGCGATCTGCTCCGCCAACGCCAAGGCGAGCTTTTTCAGCGGATCGAATAAATCTTGGTGTGCGACTAAGTGGTTTTGCGCTTCGTGGATCAGCGCGCCGACCATGTCGCGTAACTCTACGGCGCGCTCTGCAGTGTTGGACTCGCTTTCCATTTCAAGCACTTGCTTGGCCTCGAGCTGGCCTTGGGCCTGACCTTCGGAAAAAGCCTGGGCCTTGGCGCGCTCGATTTCAGCAGTTTGCTCGCTACTGAGCGCCGCAACCTGCTCTTCTAGGGCTGCGATGCGCTCCGCTTCTGCCTGCCTGGCGGGTTCGGCGCTGTCGAGTTCGAGAAATTCTGCGCTGCCCGCTACCTCAGGCACTTCGGCTGCTGGGNCGTTTGGCATGCGTCCAGTCTCTGGATCCAGTGCTACGCCTAACGCTTTGGCACCGATAACGCTAATGAAACCATCGGTTGCGGCGAAGCTTGGGTTTGCCAGCACCTGTGAGTCCAAAAACGCTTGGCGCTCTTTGGCAGCTTTTAGCACCGGATCCGTAACAAACTTTGGCCCTTGGCTAACGCTAGACAAAACCGCCACCGTCCGCAGAGGCGAGGATTATCTCGCCCGCATCTTGCAGTTTGCGCGCTTGGCGGATGATGTCGCGCTGCGCATCTTCGGCATCGGTGACACGGACCATGCCCATCTGTTCCATCTCGTCTAAGAACATAGCGCCTGCACGCTGAGACATATTGGACATGAACTTTTCGACCACAGGTTCTGGCGCCGCCTTGAGGGCATAAGCCATCTGCTCTTGCTCCAGAGTACGCATAAGAATTTGGATACTGCGATTGTCCAGATCCACCAACATATCGAAGACAAACATGTTGTCCGCAATACGTTCGGCAAGATCTTCATCTTCTCCGGAGATATCTGCCATCACAGAGGTTTCAATATCCAGCTTGGTCTTGCCTATGATGTTCGCCGCAGCTTTCACACCACCGACTGCTGCAGATGAGGTCGTCGACGTTGCAAACTGTTTTGCCATCACGGTTTCAAGTTCTGCCATGGCATTAGGTTGGACGGTATCGAGCAGAGCGATTCGGCGAATCACTTGAGGACGAATCGCAGGCGGCAAAAAGGTCAGCACGTCGGCGGCAGTCTCATCTTCCAATACGGACAAGATGATGGCGATAACCTGTGGATGCTCGTTAGCAATCATGTCGCAGATTGACCGTGCGGTCATCCACGACAGAATCTCCAGTCCCTTGCTTGATGAGCTTGGGAGAATACGGCTAAGTACCGACGAGGCGCGCTCTGGGCCTAGCGCTCGGTTCAAGACAGTTTCGATGTAATCGGGTGAGCCTAGCCCCAGATTCGTTTGTTTCTTAAGTTCGCCGATAAATTCGTCAAGCACTAAGTCCACTGCCTCCTGACTAACGTCAGAGACACCAACCATGGCGGTGCCCAGTGCTTGGACTTCTTTTGGGTTTAAATAGCCAACAATCTCGGAAGCCATCTGCTCACCGAGTAGCAGCATGAGTAGGGCTCCGCGCTCAGTGCTCCTTAGCGACTCCATCTCAAGCGCCAACTCAGGCGACATTGCTCCGTCAAGATCTTGGTTTGCGTTTGCTTCAGCCATGCCAGTCCTCCGATCGTGTTGGGTTATGCCTCAATAAGGCGCTTGATACTGTTTGCGACTCGTCCCGGATCGTCTGCCGCCAACATGCGTAACACGGCAACCTTGTCGTCGTAGCTATTGGCGGTATTGAGCATCTCGAGTGGGATCGAAGATTTCTTCGGTGCAAGCTTCGCCTTAATCTCTTCCAGCGTCTCGCCCTCACCAAGCTTGATCATCTGCAGATCTTGATCCGACAGTTCTCCATCTATGCTTGCCAACGGTATATCCAGTCCATCGTCTTGCGGCATATTCGCTCGAATAATCGGCCTAGCAACAAAGATCAGTATTAACAATATCAGAATCAGACTCGAGCCATACTTGACCAGATCAATGATGCTGCCGTCCTCCCACCATGGGATTTCGGGCAAAATATCAACTGGCACTGCAAAGCTCGAAGGTACCACGGCGACACTATCGCCTCGCGCTTGGCTATAGCCGACAACGCCTTTGACGACCTCGGTCAGACGCTCTAGTTCCTCTGCGCTGATGCCTACGGCCTCGCCCTCGCCTGCGCCTTCGACCGGTGAGATATAGGCGTCTTGGTTAATCACAACGGCGACGGAAACGCGGTCGATACTGCCGACCTGTTGCTTGACGTAACGAATCTCACGGTCCAGTTCGTAATTGCGGGTAGTCGATGAGCTCGATACACCCGTGCTCGAAGCATCGCCATTGGCAGGCAAGTTGCCTGACGCTGTGAAGTCTGGCGAGGCCGGTGCTTGATTGGAGAAGCTGCCGGGCAAACCAGAGGCGCCAATGGCCGCTTCTTGTTCAAAGTCCAGCGATTCCGAGCGGGTGCGCGGACCCACGCCGCCCTTGTCAAATTCTTCGTAAGTTGTTTCCACTTCGGTGAAGTCTAACGTCACGTCCACTTCTGAACGCACGTTCCCGAGGCCAACTATGGTGGCCAAAATCTGTTCGATGCGCCGATTATAGGACATTTCCAGTGACCGCTTGTGTTCGGCCTGGGCCGTGGTCAGCGTCATGGCATTTTCGCCCTCGGTGTCGGTAAGGAGCGCCCCGGTATTGTCGACAACTGACACATTTTCGGCGGGCAGATAGGGCACGCTCGATGACACCAAGTGCACAATGGCACGAATTTGCGATGGCGTAACGACCCGACCTGGGTGCGGGACCACGACGACCGATGCCTTTGCGGGCGTTCGGTTTCTTACAAACACACTTTGCTGGGGTTCCGCCAAATGCACGCGAGCACCGCGAATGGAAGCAATTTCGGTAACAGAAGAAGCCAGCTCGGTCTCCATAGCAGCACGGTAGCTGACCTGCTCCATGAAGCGGCTGGTCGTCATGGATCCTTGTTCCAATAAATTCTCAAATCCTCCGGCGGTAGCACTGCGCGGAATATTTTGCGAGGCCAACAAAATTCTCGCCTCGTGATAGCGCTCCTCATTGATCTGCAAAGATCCGGTGTTGATGTCTATGCGCGGCGCGAAGCCTGCAGCGTCCAGCGCGTCCTTGGCTTCCTGCCGATCTGCCTCTGACATACCCGGGTAGACCGAACGATAGGTCGGCGCAGACACCCAAAGATAAAACAAAACGCAAATCGCCAGCGCGATGGTGCCAATGATGTAGGGCAAAATGCGCTGCACATCCGGGTTGCTTAAAAAAGCGAGAGGGCCGGTGTCGTTGTCGATATCGTCCATAACGTCGAGGTCGTTATTCTCTGCCAACCCACCCGGCGTATTTGTTGTGGCGGGGGTCGCAGGCCGAGCGGCAATTTGGCCCCCCTCTGTCGGTGTCAGCGCCTGTTGATTCGCGTCTAGTGTTGCTTCTGCCATGGGATTCTCTTTAGTTCGCTCTCACGATCAATATCGGATCATTAAACCGGCATGTTCTTTATGTCTTCGTAGGCTTTGAGCAGTTTGTTACGTACCTGCAATGTCGCCTCGAAGCCGATAGATGCTTTCTGCATGGAAAGCACCACTTCTGTTAGCGGAATGTCTTCGCCCCGCTCATAAGCATTCTTTAAATCTGCGCTGGCCTTCTGAGCGTCATTCACGTTGTGAAAGGCATCAGTCATATACGTTGCAAAGTTGCCCTTGCTAGGCGCTTCGGCTCGGGTCGTGCGACCCACGCCGGCGGTATCGCTGTTGATCAGCTCCGCTCGATTGCTGGGTTCGCCCTGATGCGCGCGTATTTGACTGAGCAGGTCAGCGACCTGCGCTTGATAATGAGTATTCACGCTGGACATCACTTAGGCCGACCGTCGCTTAGGAATTTGAATGCCGCGTTCACGCATCCGCGCAATCTTGTAGCGCAGCGTGCGCTGGCTGATGCCAAGCATGTCTGCCGCTTCTTGACGAGTGCGCGTGTTCTTGATCGTGTCGACGATGATGCGGAACTCATTGGCGTCCATGGCGCCCTGCAGCCCGGTGGTGTTGTCCGACGTTTCTTCCGGCAGGCTTTCGAAACCATTTTGGGCGGCCAAATGCGCACTGAAAGGATTGGTCGGTGCGCCTTGTGTGTCTCGCCAGTGATCCCGCTGACCATGAGCGCCATCAAGCGCATGAACGTTATTGCCGGCTCCGGGCATGGTGCCCGCCACGCCTGCGTATCCCGAAGCATGGGCGGGGTTCATGAAGCTAGCGGGCATACCCGAGGGTTCGCCAATGTATAGCTCGTGATCAGCTGGCTCATCAAACACCAAGTGATTGCCGGCAATAACGCCGTCACCGCTAAGTACGATGGCGCGCTGAATCACGTTCTCAAGCTCACGTACGTTGCCCGGCCAGCTATAGGCCAACAATTTGGCCGATGCCTCTGGCGACAACTGTAGCGGTCGATCTTCGCGTCCATGCTTGACCAAGAAGTAGTTTGCTAAGGGCAGGATATCGTCCAGACGTGAGGATAAACCCGGTACGTTGATGCGAAAGGTGCTCACCCGAAAGTAGAGATCTTCACGAAAATACCCAGCACGGATACCCGCCCGCAGATCGCGGTTGGTCGCCGCAATGATGCGCACGTCTACCCGCTGAGTTTCTGAACTGCCCACCGGCAGTACTTCTTTTTCTTGAATGGCTCTAAGCAGCTTCGCTTGTAAGGGCAGCGTTAGCTCGCCAATCTCATCCAAAAACAGTGTGCCGCCCTGGGCTTGGGAGAAGAAACCCTCAGTACTTCGCGTGGCTCCGGTAAATGCGCCCTTGGCGTGACCAAACAGCAGGCTTTCGGCCAAGGCCTCAGGCAACGCTGCACAGTTCACCGGCACAAAGGGGCCATCTCGTCGCGGTGAAAAGTCGTGCGTTAACCGGGCCAAGACCTCCTTACCCGAGCCCGTGGGCCCGTTCATTAGCGCTGTGACCTCGGCCGCGCCAACCCGTTCTACCAGCGCCAGCAAGTGCTGGCTGGTTTCATCCACAAATACGTAAGAATCGTTTTTCAGTAATCGAAGCTTGGCGAGACCGGCGATTTTTTCCCATTTCGCCTGCTGGTCTGTGCCGTCGGCGATGACATCGTCGACGCCGCATTTGATCGCTTCGACCGTGCTCTCTAAATCTGACGGATCGACACGCAATACCAAATAAATTTTGCCGCCGTAGTGCTGCTTGAGCGTGCGGATCATTTCAATGTCGGGCAGCTCGCGCCGATGCATGCAAAGCACACACGGGCCGAAGCCATTGCTTTTCACGTAGCGTGCAACTTCCGTAGCGCCCATGGAGCGCGGACGAAATCCGGCACGGGTCAAAATGCCCGACACGTTCGCATCCATTGGCGACGATTCATCCCATATCAGATCAATCGGGTGTTCTTGGTACATAGTCTTCACATCACGTTGTTTCTTCGATGCAGACTAGAAAGCAAAAGCTGTGCCAGTTTTTTTTATTAATAAAATCAAATGGTTATAGAGAAATGGCGACTTTTTGCCACCCTAACCATCAGAGTTTGCCGGTGGGGTGGCCAAGGTTGTCATGTTTTTGACAACCCTCGTTGACAGTTAACACCCGATAAAGGAAGTCACCTTGGTTGCAGGCTAAGATCTCTTGTGGCGCTCGCCGGTGGTCAGCAACCCCGGTGACTGGGCGCACAGAAATGTCTACGCGGCATCCATCTTCAGGTTGTACTTTTTGATGCGCTCGATCAGCGTCGTACGCTGCATGCGCAGCAGTTTCGCACAACGCGACACGTTGCCATCGCTCTCGCGCAGGGCCCGCTCGATCAGGTCTTGCTCAATCGCGCTGAGCATGCCCTTGAGTGATTGCCCCCGCTGCCGGAAGTCTTCGAACCCCTGGGCCTGCATAATGATGGATTCCACATCGTTTTCGGCCGCAGCGGCCTTTTGGGCTGCAGGCTGATCGCTGAACCCGTCAAACAGCGATGCTTGCTCATCCGATGGCGTTTCACAGATCAACTCTGCCATCCCTGCCGGCAGCATTGAGGGCGCGACATGATTCATCTGCAAGGTTTGACCAGGATAAAGCACCGTCAGCCGGTGCACCATGTTCGACAACTCGCGCACGTTGCCAGGCCAGCCGTAGCGCTGCATAACGGATAAGAACCCGTCAGAGAATTCGATGGCGGGAGCATCCGCAGGAGCAAATTGCTTGGCAAAGTGGCGAATCAACGCCGGCACTTCTTCGCACCGGCTGCGCAAAGGCTGCACGTGCAGTGGTACCACGTTCAGACGGTAATAGAGGTCTGCACGAAAGCGCCCGGCATTGATTTCGTCCTCCAGCACGCGATGGGTGGCGGCAACAACACGTATGTCGACATGTTTGGGCTGGTTGGACCCCACCGGCAGCACCATTTTTTCCTGCAGCACGCGCAGTAGCTTGACCTGCATCGACATTGGCATGTCGCCAATTTCATCCAAAAACAGCGTGCCGCCATCTGCCTGTGTCACTTTGCCCACATGATCGGCGATAGCACCGGTAAAGGAACCCTTTTTGTGGCCAAAGAGTTCGCTCTCCATCAACTCGGTGGGAATAGCGCCGCAGTTCACTGCCACGAAGGATTGACCTAGGCGATCGGATTGATCATGGATGGCCTTGGCGATCAACTCCTTGCCCGCGCCGCTTTCGCCATTGATCAATACGCTGGCAGCCGTGGGCGCAATAGATCGTATCAACTGCAAGAGCTGCCGAGTATGCGCACTGTCTCCAACGATGGGCTGCGTCACGGTTGATCCGTTTTGCTTATTCGTTCGTCAACTTTAGCGCAACGTTTTTCCATTAGCGATAACGCTTAAGGCTCTCTCGCGCGAACACAAAGCTGGGCCATAAGTTGCCGCCGAACAGGCAACGCAGTGCCGCGCCTGAGCCTCGGGTCGCAGCACAACCCTTAGTTTGCCAGCAAAGTCCCAAAAT
>PBTJ01000120.1 GCA_002726925.1 Gammaproteobacteria bacterium
GCTCGCCCGCGCCAATCACATTGATACCCGGGCCGTTTAAATGGGCCACATAACGTAGTGAGGGCACTGCATGGCTGCGGTGTGGATCATCCGCCAGAATCGGGCGTCCCGTAGTGGTGCGCGACCCGGTCACCACCCAGTTATTGCTGCCGACATCCAAGTTGCGGGCGGCCATGGTCTCGCGCTCGAGCAAGCGCGCCAGCTGCGTTTGGGCCGGCTGCGGGCTGAAATCGACGGGCGCCTTGGCAAGTAAGTAGTTATCCAATACGTTCTCTGGAATGACACAGGGATCCAGCCCAGCCGGAGTTGCGGTCTGCCAAGCAGGCTCCAAGGTCAGCCACTGAGCGGCAAGGTCCAGTCTTTTCTCGCAGGCTAGCTTTGCCCGCCAAACTTCGGTGACCACGTTACGCCACAGGCCGTTGCTGCGAATACGCACGACATCATCTGCCGACCACTTGCTTGGTGTGTAGCCCAGCATGTCGAATTCCACCGCCATCAGTTCCGGGTTGGCCTTAGAAACCTCGATATAGGCATTGATCCCCGCAGTGAAGGACTCAGTAATACGCTTGGCATCATTGCCGTAGGCCAGCCACTCGGCATACATATCGCCGCGATAGACAAACAGCCGCGCGGCTTTGTCTTGGGCCACATGTTGCTCGCCGAGAATTTCAGCAAGCTGTCCTAAGCCCCGACGCTTCCATAAATCGATTTGCCACAGACGATCTCGGGCGGCGTTGAACCCCTGCACGAAGAACACATCGTAATGATCGTTAGCGTAAATATGCGGTACGCCGTATTCATCGATGATGATTTCTGCCTCGGCGGTGAGACCGTCGACTTGATAGGCGGTAGTGTTGTTCGCCGTGGTCATTGCCGAGGTCTTTGCTGAGGTCTTTGCCGAGATCATGGGCGAGATAAAAAGGCCAATAAGCCCGAGCAGAAACAGCGGAGTGACAAGCAGGTGGTTCATCATCTAGGGCCTCGAGAAATCAGCAAACAACAGTAACAAAGTCGTTGGCCAGATGCTGCTAGGCATCGGCCGGTGAATATGCAGGCAAAAAAAAGCCCTCCAATGAGAGGGCTTTTTGCTTGGTGCTTACTGCGCTGGGTCTAGCGATCTAGTCCCAAGTCAGTGCTCCACCGGTTTGGTAATCCGTCACGCGAGTTTCGAAGAAGTTCTTCTCTTTCTTCAAATCCATGATCTCAGACATCCATGGGAAGGGGTTCTTCACGCCGGGATACTGTTCGGTCAAACCGATCTGCGCCAGTCGGCGGTTGGCGATGAACTGTAGGTACTCTTCCATCATGTTGGCGTTCATGCCCAGCACACCGCGTGGCATGGTGTCCCGCGCATAGCCTACTTCCAGCGTGGTGCCTTCTAAGATCATCTCCCTTGCAGATGCCTGCATCTCGTCGTCCCACAGATGTGGGTTTTCGAGTTTGATCTGGTTGATCACGTCGATACCGAAGTTCACGTGCATAGACTCATCTCGCAGGATGTACTGAAACTGCTCCGAGGTGCCGGTCATCTTGTTGCGGCGGCCCATGGACAAAATTTGAGTGAAACCACAGTAAAAGAAGATGCCTTCCAACACGCAGTAGTAGGCGATCAGGTTCTTCAACAGGGTCTTGTCGGTATCAACGGTGCCAGTGGTGAAGCCCGGGTCGTTGATTTCCTTGGTGTACTTCAATGCCCATGAGGCTTTTTCTGCCACGGTCGGAACTTCGTGGTACATGTTGAAGATCTCGCCCTCGTCCATGCCGAGCGATTCAATACAGTATTGATAGGCGTGGGTGTGAATGGCTTCTTCAAAGGCTTGGCGCAGCAGGTATTGGCGGCATTCTGGGTTGGTGATCAACCGATAAATGGCCAGAACCAAGTTGTTGGCAACCAGTGAGTCTGCGGTCGAGAAGAAACCAAGGCTACGCTTAACGATGGTGCGCTCATCATCGCTCAAGCCGTCTTCTGATTTCCACAGCGCGATGTCTGCGGTCATATTCACTTCTTGAGGCATCCAGTGGTTGGCACAACCATCCAGATACTTCTGCCATGCCCAGTCGTACTTGAACGGTACAAGCTGGTTAAGGTCGGCACGGCAGTTGATCATGGCTTTTTGGTCTACGGTCACACGCTCAGTGCTGACCGGCTCGGCGGATATCTCTTCCACAGCAGCGGGTGCTGAAGCGGCTGCTTCTTGCGCGGCTTCAGCCGCTGCTTCTCGTTCTGCTGCGGCTTGCCGTGCTGCGGCAGCCTGCTGTTCTGCGGCTCTTTGTGCGGCGGCAGCTTGTGCTGCTTCGGCTGCCATCTGCTTTTGCACCGCATCTGCAATCACAGCTTGATCTGCTTGTGCATTGTTTGGCGCTTCTTCGTAATCGTCCCAACTTAACATCGTGGTACTCCTGATAATAAATTCTGTTCTTGTTACGGGCTTGTTCGGTTTACTGACAAGCGTTTTATTGACAAGCCTCGCAATCTGGATCGTCCAGTGAGCACGCCATGGGCACTGGCGCCGCCTCACCAAGATCAAGGTCTATTCCGCCTTGTTGGGCGGCTTCTGGTGCCACCGCTTGTTGTGCAACCTGTGGTGTTGCAACAGGTTCAGTCGCTGCTTGCGCGACCGGTGCCGCAGATGCTGCGGCCATAACGCTATCTGCGCCAGACGACACCGCGTTCAACGTGCCTTTTTCAAGCGTCGATTTTTCGGTGCTGGTAGCGCTAAGCGCACGCAAGTAATAGGTGGTCTTTAAACCACTTAACCAAGCCATGCGATAGGTGATGTCCAGCTTCTTGCCAGAAGCGCCGGCAATATAAAGGTTCAGCGACTGGGCCTGATCGATCCACTTCTGGCGTCGGCTGGCGGCATCGACCAACCAACGTGGCTCAACCTCAAAGGCGGTGGCATATTTTTGCTTCAAATTCGCGGGAATGCGCTCAATGGCCTGTAGGCTGCCATCGTAGTACTTGATGTCGTTCACCATGACCTTGTCCCACAAACCCAGTGCTTTGAGGTCGCGCACCATGAATGGGTTCACCACGGTGAACTCGCCTGACAGGTTCGATTTCACGTACAGGTTTTGATAGGTCGGTTCGATAGACTGAGACACGCCAGTGATATTGGCGATGGTCGCCGTTGGCGCAATGGCCATGACGTTTGAGTTGCGCATGCCGTTCACCTGCACCTTGGCGCGCAGTGCGCTCCAGTCCAGCCTCGCGGACATATCGACGCTCAAATAATCTGCGCCGCGCTCTTGCTGCAGCATCTTTAACGAATCGATCGGCAAGATGCCGCGACTCCACAGCGAGCCAGAAAAGCTGGCATAGGCGCCGCGCTCTTGGGCCAGATTGCTGGATGAATCAATCGCAAAGTAGCTGATGGCTTCCATGGAGGAATCGGCGAATTCCACTGCATCTCGTGAGCTGTAGGCAATGCCTAGCTTATACAGGGCGTCTTGGAAGCCCATGATGCCTAGGCCCACTGGGCGGTGGCGCATGTTCGAAGTGCGTGCTTGCTCGACAGAGTAGTAGTTGATGTCGATGACGTTGTCGAGCATGCGAACCGCCGTGCGCACAGTGGCTTCCAACTTCTGCATGTTCAGCTCGCCGTTTTCCACGTGCTGTGGCAGGTTGATGGAGCCCAAATTACAGACCGCGATCTCGTCCTTAGACGTATTCAGCGTGATCTCCGTGCACAGGTTGGACGAGTGCACGACGCCAGTGTGCTGCTGTGGTGAGCGCACATTGCAGGTGTCTTTGAAGGTAATCCACGGATGACCTGTCTCGAACAGCATCGACAGCATCTTGCGCCACAGGTCAGCGGCTTTAACACGCTTGAACAGCTTCATCTCGCCCGTGCGGGTTTGCTCTTCGTAGGCCTCATAGCGTTGCTCAAAGGCCCGGCCGTATAAGTCGTGCAGATCCGCGGCATCAGCCGGTGAGAACAGCGTCCACTCACCGTCTTGTGATACACGCTTCATAAACAAATCGGGAATCCAGTTCGCGGTGTTCATGTCGTGGGTGCGGCGCCGGTCATCGCCGGTGTTTTTGCGCAGTTCTAAGAACTCTTCAATGTCTAGGTGCCACGACTCTAGGTAGGCACATACCGCGCCCTTGCGCTTGCCGCCTTGATTCACCGCTACCGCGGTGTCGTTGACCACCTTTAAGAACGGTACAACACCCTGAGATTTACCATTGGTGCCCTTAATGTAAGAACCAAGGGCTCGCACTTGAGTCCAGTCGTTGCCCAAGCCGCCAGCCCATTTCGATAGCATGGCGTTATCTTGAATTGCGCCGTAGATGCCGTGCAGGTCATCGGGCACCGTGGTCAAAAAGCAAGAAGAAAGCTGTGGACGCAGCGTGCCTGCATTGAACAGGGTAGGCGTCGAGCTCATGTAATCGAAGGAGCTTAAGAGGTTATAAAACTCGATCGCGCGGGCGTTACGGTCATCTTCTGCAACCGCTAAGCCCATGGCCACACGCATGAAGAACACCTGAGGTAGTTCGATGCGCACATCGTCCGAGTGAATAAAGTATCGGTCGTACAGGGTTTGCAGGCCGAGGTAGGTAAACAGGTGATCGCGCTCAGGTAGCAAGGCCGCGCCCAACTGGTCTAAATCGAACTCTGCCAATTGCGGGCTGACCAGTTCAAGTTCGATCCCCTTTTCTATAAAGCTCTTCAGCGCTAGCGGATAGCACTGGGTCATTTGCGCTTGGGTGGCGGTATGAATGGCTCCAGTGCCATGTACGTCTAAAAAGGTCAGCGCTTCGGTGCGCAGGTCATCCAGCAGCAAGCGAGCGCTTACATAGGTGTAATTAGGCTCCTCTTCAACCAAGGTGCGCGCAGTGATCAAAACCGATGTCGCCACGTCGCTGGCGGTAATGCCGTCGTACATGTTGGCCATGGCTTCACTGATAATACGCCCGGCATCCACATCGCCTAAGCCCTCGCAGGCTTCACCGACGATGGTTTGAATACGCGCGATATCCAGCGGTCCTGTGGTGCCATCGGCATTCACTACATTGATGCTATTAACGGCCTTCTCTGTACTGGGATCGAGGGCTTGCTGCTGGCTACGCTCTTGCGCTCGCTGCTCGCGATACAGCACATAGGATCGCGCCACTTTTTGCTCGCCAGAGCGCATCAGCGCCAGTTCAACCTGGTCTTGAATCTCTTCGATATGCAGTGTGCCGCCGGAAGGCATGCGGCGCTTGAAGGTCGCCGTCATTTGATCGGCCAGTTCCTGTACCAACTCGCGAATGCGCGGTGATGCCGCCGCGGTGCCACCTTCTACCGCTAAAAACGCCTTGGTCATGGCGACAGAGATTTTGTCCGCGGTATAGGGGACAACGGTGCCATTACGCTTGATGATTTTCAGCTGCCCTGGCGCCGTGGCCGTCAACGAGGGGGACAAGACTCCCGTGTCTGATGGGTTAACTTGTGGGCTTTGCTGGCTCGCTGGCGTGTCCATCGATGTGTCGGTTTGCATCGTTCGGTGTCCTCTCTCTGTTCTTTTCTAGCTGTTCTTCTCAAGCGTGTGATGTTTCGCTTGTTCGTCGACGAACTTATCGTTCGCCTTATCGTTCACTAGTCCTTTGATCCGGCTCGTTTTTTACGTCATCAATGCGCGCACACTGTTGGAAGGTCCCACTCACCTAGCATGTTGCCTTAGCCTATTTCTTGGCCTAGCAGCCGATCTGGTCAAAGATCAACGCTTAAGTCGCGATATTCGTCAAAACTCGTCCCGAACTCCTCGCTTTTCAGGATAAATTTTGACTTAGTCAAATATTTTATCGGTCCTAAAACCCAAGATATGGGATTTTTCTGGACAGGCAACACAAGATAATGGGATCAATAGGTCAATGCAAGGGAAAGTCTGTGGATAACCTGTGTGCAGCTTGTCGCTGCCGCGTAGTAGCCTGTGGATAGTCAAAATCCGCTCAAATTAGTGCTGAAATTGGCATTTGGTGGCATCGAAATGCGGCTAAACCGCGGCTGACAGTCAGCGGCTTTTGCCATTAAGCTGCGCTGCTGCGGGCCAAGTGGTCTGACCTTNTGTGCATAAAGTGAGAACCCTCAATGACGTATATTCTTGCCCTCGATCAAGGCACTTCCAGTAGCCGCGCGCTGGTGTATGACGCCGCTGGTGCGTTAGTGGGTAGCGCCCAGCAGAGTATCGANAGCACCTACCCCCAAGATGGCTGGGTTGAGCAAGACCCGGCNATGATCTGGTCGTCGATTTTGGCCGTAGGTCGACAGGCAATTGCTGACGCGAACATCGCACCTGCAGCCATCACTGGCATTGGCATCACCAATCAACGCGAAACCACATTGCTGTGGGAGCGTGAAACATCACGCACCCTGTACAATGCCATTGTCTGGCAAGACCGACGCAGTGCGGCGTATTGCGAAACCTTGGCCCAGCGGCGTTATCCAGCTGGCCAAGCCGATGGTCAGGATGTTGCAGAGCTGATTCAGCACACGACGGGTCTGATCATCGATCCCTATTTTTCCAGTACCAAGTTGGCATGGCTGTTAGATCAAACCGATGCAGATCGCAATCGCGCACGGCGCGGCGAGCTGTGTTTTGGCACCGTAGACAGTTTTTTGGTGTGGCATCTCACCAATGGCGCGCGGCATGTCACCGACGCCACTAACGCCAGCCGTACGCAGTTATTCGATATTGCCCAGCAGTGCTGGAGTGAGCCACTGTTGGATCTATTCAATGTGCCAACGGCAGTACTGCCCGAGGTTCTCGACTGCATTGCGGACTTTGGTATTGCCGCCCCCGAATGGTTTGGTGCACCCATACCTATTTTTGGCATTGCAGGTGATCAGCAGGCCGCGCTGATTGGTCAAGCCTGCTTCGACGCAGGCATGTCGAAAAGCACCTACGGCACCGGTTGTTTCGTCATGACCCATACCGGTGAAGAGATCTCTCGATCAAGCCAACAATTGTTATCTACAGTGGCCTACCGGATCGACGGCAAACCTAGCTATGCCCTAGAGGGCAGCATTTTTGTCGCTGGGGTAGCCATCCAATGGCTGCGCGATCAGCTGGGTTTAATCGAACATGCCGCGGACACCGCAGAGGCCTTTGCTCGCACCCAGGGCGAGACCCATGGGGTGTACGTCGTACCTGCATTCACTGGCTTAGGTGCGCCGTATTGGCAGCCTCAGGCTCGCGGGCTAATTACTGGGCTGACGCTGGACAGCGACAAAGACCACCTCATCACTGCTTTTTTGCAGAGTGTGGCCTATCAAACCCGCACTCTGCTGGATGCCATGGCGGCGGATGGCGCGCCAGTGACCACGCTTCGAGTTGACGGCGGTATGGTGGTCAATGAGGCTTTTTGTCAGTTTTTGTGCGACGTGCTCGATGTGCCGGTGCAGCGTCCTGCAGATGTCGAGACCACAGTGCGAGGCGCCGGCGTGCTGGCTGCTATCGGTGCGGGGTTATTTGCCGATTTGCAGGAGGCCGCGGCGCTTTGGCGGTTAGGTGCGGACTTTGTGCCGACCATGCCGATGGCCAAGCGTCAAGCACTCCTTGCAGGATACGCGCGGGCGGTGGCCCAAACGCTGACAGTTACTTAGCTCTGACGGCCCAGCAGCAAAAATTCGACCAAGGCTTTTTGGCTGTGCAAGCGGTTGCCTGCTTCGTGGAAGACTACCGAGCGCGGATCGTCCAGCAGGGTTTCGCTGACTTCCTCACCGCGATGAGCAGGCAGGCAGTGCATGAACAGTGCGCTGGGATCCGCCAAATCTAGCAATGTCTCGTTCACTTGGTAGGGCTCAAAAATCGCCCGGCGGTTAGCTTCTTCGCCCTCATGGCCCATGGAAGACCAAACATCGGTGACGACCAAGTGCGCGCCGTCCACGGCCTCGCGAGGGTCGAGTATACGCTTAACATTTTCACCGTTAGCCAAAATATCTGGGTCGGGTTGATGCGAATCTGGGCAGCTAAAGCGCAGGTTAAAGTTCCACTGCTTGGCGGCATTGATGTAGGAATGGCACATATTGTAGCCATCACCCAAGAAGGTCACCGTTTTGCCCGCAATGGAGCCGCGGTGTTCCTCATAGGCCTGCATGTCGGCGAGTAGCTGACACGGATGCAGCATCGAACTCATGGCATTGATTACAGGCACCGTGGCGTAATGGGCGAGCGTTTCGATGTCTTGCTGGTTGCCGGTCCTAATCATGATGATGTCGACCATCTCAGACAGCACCCGCGCCAGATCTTCCAGTGGCTCGCCGCGACCGATTTGCGTATCGCTCGGGCTCAGAAAAATAACCTTGGCCCCCATTTGCGCGAAGCCCGCCTCGAAGGCCACCCGAGTGCGCGTGCTGCTCATGGTTAGGATCAATGCGCCGGTTTTGCCCACCAAGGGCTGATACACCTCTCCGTTCTCATGTTGCTTGCGCAGGGATTTCGCGCGCTTGATCACGTGCTTGAGTTCATCGGAGGAAAAATCCAATAGCGACAGAAAATCTCTTTTGATCATCGGTCCGGCTTCCGGGAGTTGTTAGGGATTGGTGTGTGAGGCGATTAAGCGTTGATCAGTGCGACGACGCGGTCAACCAACTCGTCGGCTTCGACATCGCTCATGGTCAGCGGCGGCAGCATGCGAATGATATTGCCTTGGGTGACGTTGATCAGCAGACCTTGCGCCAGTGCTTTGGCGGCATAGCCGCCGATGTCCTGGTGCATTTCCACCGCCAGCATCAAGCCTGCACCGCGAATTTCTTTTACGTCGTTGCGCCCAGCCAGCGCGTCTTTGAGACCGTTTTGTATGCGCTCACCCAGTTCTAGGGCGCGCTGCTCTAAGCCTTCCGAGTCGATGACATCGAGCACCGCATTGGCTGCAGCGCAGGCTAAGGGATTACCGCCAAAGGTCGAGCCATGGTTACCGGGCACGAACAAGCTGGCGGCTTCACCACGGGCAAGGCAAGCCCCAATGGGCATGCCATTACCAAGGCCCTTAGCCGTGGTCACCACGTCGGGCAGAATGTCTGTGTGCTGATAGGCAAAAAACTTGCCGGTGCGCGCGTTGCCGCTTTGCACTTCGTCCAAAATCATTAGCCAGTTGTTGGCATCACAGATGTCCCGCAGCGACGCCAAATAACCGTCGTTAGGAATATAAATGCCGCCCTCGCCGAGAATCGGCTCGACCATCACCGCGACCACGTTGGGGTTGTTGGCCGCAATGACTTCGACGGCGGTAACGTCGTTAAACGGCGCGCGCACAAAACCGCTGAGCAACGGCTCGAAGCCTGCGTGAACTTTGCGGTTGCCGGTGGCGGTCAGCGTTGCCATGGTGCGGCCATGAAAACTGCCGTCGACCACAATCACCGCCGGCGACTTAATGCCTTCGTTGTTGCCCTTTAATCGCGCGAGCTTAATGGCTGCCTCGTTGGCTTCCGCACCGGAGTTGCTGAAGAACACATTGTCCATACCAGAACGCTCGCACAGGCGATTAGCGAGTTTGGTTTGCAGCGGAATTTCGTACAGATTCGAAGTGTGCAGCAGAGTCTGAGCCTGATGGGCGAGAGCCTGAGCTACATGCGGATGCGCGTGACCCAGGCCACAAACGGCGATGCCGGTGAGGCCATCGAAATAGGTTTTGCCTTCGCTATCGGTCAGGTAGGAGCCAGCGCCGCTGACAAAATTCACGGGCATACGGCCATAAGTATTCATAACATGGTTCTGCATGACGCTTGTTCCTGCTCCTACGACAAGGTGCTTGGGCGCGACGCTTCGTTTGTAACGACTGTCTAGAAAAGAAATACCATAACGCTCAATTCCAAAGGAAATTGAGGAACAGTCAACACCAAGGAGTTGTCGTGCCTAAAAGCGACAGGCCGCGTCGAACGCGGCCTGCAAAGCAGCAACATACTAAAGCCATACCCGCCTCGCAACAGCGTTTTACGCAGATATGATTTAGATCACGGGTTCAGTGGCGTTGAGCAGCTGGTGGCCAGATTTCCTGTAGAGCAAAAGTGGCGACGTTAAGGGATTGCTGCGTCGCGCGACGGGCTCCTTGTAATGCCGATGGCTCTTTAGCGTCTCGCAGCGAGTTGTGGCGTGACAATTTATTCTCTGCCGCGCATGGACTACTTTGTGGCCGCGCTCCTAGTACTAGCGACCCCGACGCAGGGTTCAGCGCGAGGACTAGGTCGTTCGCAAGCTCTCGGCAAGCCGTCGCAATCCTTCTTCGAGCACGGGTCGAGGGCTGGCAAAGTTAAACCGCACATAGCCCTCGTGACCAAAGGGGGCGCCGTTGCTAAGACCCAGGCCGTGGGACTCAAAGTGCCCGTCCACGTGGTTGAGCTGCAAATCTTCAATATTGAGCCACGCAAGGTAGGTGGCTTCCATCGTCGACATGCGCTCACCGGCTACGGCTTCGATCAAGCTTCGATTACGCCGCAGCGTTGTGAGCAGTTCGGGCACCCATTCTGAGCGGTCGTTAAAGGCGGCTTCCGAGGCGATGTAGTTCAGCGGTCCGGGCCCGGGGACTAAATCACCACGCGTAGCGAGAAAGCGCTCGCGCAGCGCGGCATCGGGCACAATTGCCGCAGCGCAACCAAGGCCTGGGATGTTGTAGGTCTTGGTGGCCGCGAACAGCGATACCGTGCGGTGGGCGATGTCGGGTACCGCATGGGCAATGGGCAGATGCCGCTTGTCTTCGTCCAAAATAAGCTGGCAATGAATTTCATCGCAGACGAGCAGCAGGTCGTGCTCTTCAATGAATGTAGCGAGAGCTTGCAGTTCGGCCAAGCTGTAGCAACGCCCGGTAGGGTTTTGCGGGTTAGCAATGCACACCATCTTGGCCTGCGGCGTGAGCGCGTCGCCCATGCGGGCAAAGTCCATTGACCACTTGCCGTTGTTCAACGCCAGCGGCACGGCAAGTTGCGTGCGGCCTGTGTTGCCCTGCAAATCTAAAAACGGGTAGTAGATTGGCGTGGGTATGAGTAGCTGTTCGTGCTCTGCGAGCATCTTCACCGCCATGTTAAGCCCCGGTACCACACCTGGTAGCCATACAATCCATTCCTCTGGCACTTGCCAG
>PBTJ01000014.1 GCA_002726925.1 Gammaproteobacteria bacterium
GGCAGAAACGCCGTAGTCGTTTTCGGCGGCATGATGCAAAAGCTGTCGCATACTGATAAGAGCCATACTGTTCTCTGGTAAATTTTCTTTCGCTTTTAATTCAATTTGCTCTGCGTCGCTACGCTACAAATCCGCGTTGGCACTGCGCTCGCCCAGTACCGCAACCGCCGGCAGTGTTTTGCCCTCGACTAATTCGAGAAACGCGCCGCCACCCGTTGAGATATAAGAGATGCCCTTATCAAGGCCATATTGTTCGACCGCTGCCAAGGTGTCTCCGCCGCCCGCGATGGAGTAAGCACTGCTCGCGGCAATCGCCTCACCCAGCACCTTTGTGCCTTGTCCAAATTGCGGGAACTCAAAGACACCGACGGGGCCATTCCACATGATGGTTTGTGCATCAATCAAACTTTCCGCCCAAGCTCGCGCGGTTACCGGGCCAATGTCGAGAATCATCTCATCGTCCGCGACGTCATCGATGGTTTTCACCACACCCACCGCGTCGGCGGCAAATTTCTGAGCAACCATGACATCTACCGGGATGGGAATATCGACGCGCTCGGCAATCTGGCGAGCGGTCTCCACCAGTTCCGCCTCATAGAGCGAGGCACCAACACTGTAGCCTGCGGCCGCGATAAAAGTATTGGCGATGCCGCCGCCGACAATTATGCGATCTGCAACCGTCGCCAACGAACCAAGAACCTCGAGCTTTGTCGATACCTTGGCGCCGCCGATGATTGCAACCATGGGGCAGGCAGGCTGCGCCAGTACCTGCTGAAAGGCCTGCAGTTCGGCGTCCAACAAAAGCCCAGCGCACACTTTGGGGGCATACCTAGCCACACCGTGGGTAGAGGCTTGGGCCCTATGGGCCGTGCCAAAGGCATCCATGACAAATACATCGCAGATAGCCGCCATACGCTGGGCAAGTTCGTCTTCGTCTGCTTTTTCACCGCTGAAAAAGCGCACGTTTTCCAACAGGGCAACCGTGCCCAGAGCCAAATCCGCAGCCTGTTCGAGTTCTGCCAGGAGCGGTACTGGCATTGCCAGCAGCTCTGCTAGCCTTGTTGCAACAGGCGCCAAGGATGCGTCGGGATCGAATTGGCCTTCGCTAGGGCGGCCCAGATGCGACATGACGACCACGCTCGCACCCTGCTCAACCGCTCGTAATATGGTTGGCACCGAGGCGCGAATACGAGTGTCGCTGCTCACTGAGCCGCCACTCAAGGGCACATTAAGATCGGCTCTGATCAAGACCCGCTTGCCACCAAGGTCTAGCTCAGACATCGCCGTAATAGGCGGTAAATTCATGCTATTTCCTGTCTTTCCTTGCCGTCTTGACCTGGCAACTTAGCTTGGCGCTGTGTGTATCTGCGAGACTGCCCGCGCGGATCTGGCTCTATTTGCCCGCCACCGCCAACGCACTGGCCACAATGCGCTCAGTCGTCATGCCCAAGGTTTCTAACGCCTGAGCGCCGGGTGCCGACATACCGAAGCGGTCGATTCCAACGACGGCGCCGTCTAACCCCACATACTTAAACCATATGTCTGGATGACCTGCTTCCACCGCAACTCTGGCACGCACTGCAGCGGGCAATACTGCCTCTTTGTACGCGGCATCCTGCATCTCAAATACTTCAACACAGGGCATGGACACCACCCGTGCAGCAAGCCCTTGTGCTGACAGGGACTGCGCCGCGGCCATGGTGATCGCCACTTCTGAGCCCGTCGCAATCAGCAACACTTGCGGCGATTGATCTGACTCATAGAGTACGTAACCGCCGCGCTCTACGTTTGCAAAGGCCTCTTTCGAGCGCGCTTGGGCCGCGACTTTTTGACGCGTAAACACCAAGGCCGTGGGCATGCTCCGACTGGCCACGGCTGACTTCCAAGCCACCGCGGTTTCAACCGTGTCGCAGGGACGCCAAGTCGCCAGATTAGGTGTGGTGCGCAGATTGGCCAGCTGCTCTACAGGCTGGTGGGTGGGACCGTCCTCACCAACGGCAACCGAGTCGTGGGTATAAACAAAGATGTTGGGCAACTGCATCAGTGCCGCCAAGCGCACCGCGTTACGCGCGTACTCCATAAAGATCAAGAACGTGCCGGTAAACGGCCGATACCCACCATGCAGCTGCATGCCATTGCTGATCGCTGTCATGCCGAACTCGCGGACACCAAAACTCATATATTGCTCGTCTTGTGCGTCGCCCCATCGGGTGTTGTTGGAGCCGGTCAGGTCGGCGGAGCCGCCGAAGAACTCGGGTACCCCTTGTGCGATTGCACCAATAGCCGCCTGTGACGACTTTCGCGTCTCCAAATCAACAGGGTTCGCCTGCTGATCCTTGGCGAACTTATCGATGGCGTCGGACCAATCTGGAGCGAGCGCACCGCTCATACGTCGCTCAAATTCTGCCGCCTTGACGGCATCACTCGCGTGATAGGCATCAAGTTTTGCCTGCCATGCTTGTTGCTTTCGCGCGCCCGCATCGCGCTGGTTCCAAGCATCCATCATGTCAGCGGGAATTTCCCAGGCTGGCGCAGTCCAACCCAGCTCTGACTTGGTGAATGCGATTTCTTCCTCACCCAGCACTGAACCGTGAGCCCCGGCGGTGCCGCGCTTATTGGGGGATCCGAAACCAATCACAGTTTTGCAACACACCAGCGTGGGCCGTCCATCGGACGCGGCAGCGTTGCCTAGGGCATCGCTGATGTCCTGGGCATCGTGACCGTTGACGTTGCGAATCACGCGCCAGCCGTAGGCTTCAAAACGTGCGGGTACATCCTCACTGAACCACTCCTGCACCTCGCCATCGATGGAGATGCCATTGTCGTCATAAAGGCAAATGAGCTTAGACAACCCCAGCGTGCCGGCCAGCGACGCTGCCTCGTGAGAGATGCCCTCCATCAGACAGCCGTCACCAGCAACCACCCATGTTCGGTGATCCACCAGATCAATTTCTTCCGTATTAAATTCGTTAGCGAGCTTNTGCTCGGCAAGCGCCATACCCACCGCCATCGCGAAACCTTGGCCCAANGGCCCNGTGGTGGTCTCTACCCCTGGGCATTCACCAAACTCCGGATGACCCGCGGTTTTAGAGTGCAGTTGCCTAAAATCTTTCAGATCCTGCAGGCTAACGTCATAGCCGGTTAGATGCAGCAGGGCGTATAGCAACATCGAGCCATGGCCGTTGGACAATACGAAACGATCTCGGTCATGCCACAGAGGGTCGCTTGGGTTGTGCTTGAGAAAATCTCGCCAAAGGACTTCAGCGACATCNGCGAGTCCCATAGGCGCTCCCGGGTGACCGCTGTTCGCTGCTTGCACAGCTTCCATGGCCAATACCCNGACGGCATTAGCGAGTTCAAAACGTGAGGGCATAGTAATTCTCTGTGGCGTGAGCGCTTATTGTCCGTGTTTTGCAGCCCTCGCTGCAAATATTCTGCAATTTAAATCAAGTATTCGTCACTTAAACCCGCTTTTAATATCCAGTAGCATCCGCGCCTCGATAATAAGTGCCAANAGAAACGGCCAAGGAAACAAAAGGAACTCACATGCCAACACAATCTTTATTCACGTCCGAATCCGTTTCTGAAGGCCACCCAGACAAAGTTGCTGATCAGGTATCCGATGCAGTGGTCGACGCTATGCTTGCCCAAGACAGCGAATCTCGGGTCGCCTGCGAGACCATGATCAAGACTGGTATCGTCATGCTCGCAGGAGAAATTCGCAGCGAAGCGGTCGTCGACTTCGACAAGCTGGCTCGATCGGTGATCGAGCAAATCGGTTATGACGGCCCAGAAATCGGCTTTGATCCAGAAGCCTGTACCGTGGTGAACGCGTTGGGGCAACAAAGCCAGGACATCGCCATGGGCGTTGACGAATCTGCGGATCANGAACAAGGCGCCGGCGACCAAGGTTTGATGTTTGGCTACGCCACAAACGANACCGACGTGCTGATGCCTGCGCCGATTGTGTACTCGCATCGTTTAGTGGAGCAGCAAGCCAAGGCGCGACGCAGTTCCCTGTCGTTTTTGCGCCCCGATGCGAAGAGCCANCTCACATTTCGCTACGATGAAACGGGTAAGCCCATCGGCATTGATGCCGTGGTGCTTTCCACACAGCATTCNCCTGACGTCGATCAAGCGACACTGCGAGAGGCCGTCATGGAAGAAATCATCAAGCCGATACTGCCGCAGAACTGGGTCACTCCTGACACACAGTTTCACATCAACCCCACTGGACAGTTCATCATCGGTGGCCCTGTGGGCGACTGTGGATTGACAGGGCGCAAAATCATTGTCGACACCTATGGAGGTATGGCGCGCCACGGCGGCGGGGCTTTTTCTGGCAAGGATCCNTCAAAGGTTGACCGATCTGCCGCCTACGCAGGCCGTTATGTGGCGAAAAATATCGTCGCAGCCGGCCTCGCTGAGCGCTGCGAGATTCANGTGAGCTATGNCATTGGCGTCGCGGAACCCACGTCAATTGGCGTNGAGACTTATGGCACAGCAAAGATCAGCGACAGCGAAATCATTCAACTTGTCCGTGANCACTTTGATTTGAGGCCCAAAGGACTAATCGCGATGCTGGATCTCAAGCGCCCCATTTATCAACAGACTGCTGCCTACGGTCACTTCGGCCGCATTGGCGAAGACTTCACTTGGGAGCGTACGGATAAGGCAGAAGCGCTCGCGGCCGCTATCGCCTAACAACTGGAACTCGCCAAGATGAGTTCCGAGGAACTCATCTTGAGCCAGACAGACCATTCNAGTAGCCAACCATCGCTGAGCTTCGAGTTTTTCCCGCCCCGCGATGAAGACGGCANTGCTAAGCTGCTGCAAGGCGCAATANCCAAACTCNNCACATTTAACNCCGACTNCTGTTCTGTGACCTATGGTGCAGGGGGCTCCACGCGACAAGGCACCCAGGATCTTGTTCANGCCATGTTGGCGACAAAGATCAGTGCCGCACCGCATCTTTCGATTGGCGGTAGCTCCGACGCCGCGTTAGACCAACTTGTCGAGTACTACCAAGAAATTGGCGTGACAAAAATTCTCTGCCTACGTGGCGATCAGCCCTCCGGTGATGCGAGCAAGCCCGCCTACGCCAAGGATTTAGTCGAGCGCCTACAGCAGCGCTTTCCAAAGCAATTTGAGCTGGCCGTAGCCGCCTATCCTGAGGTGCATCCAGATGCGTCTAGCGCCGAGGACGACTTAGCCCACTTCGTCGCCAAGGTAAACGCCGGTGCGAGCTCTGCCATTACCCAGTATTTCTACAATCCTGAGGCCTACGGTTATTTTCTTGATCGCTGCGCTAAGGCAGGAGTGTCCATACCCATAACCCCGGGCATCATGCCGATTACGAATATTAATGCGCTGCAACGCTTTAGCGCCAAGGCCGGTGCTGACATCCCACGATGGCTAGCAAAATCGATGTCCAGCTATGCAAGCGACGACAAAGGCCTTGTTGACTTCGGCGTCGAAGTGGTTACTAAGCTATGCGAAAGGTTGCTAGAACTGGGGGCGCCCGGGCTACACTTCTACACGCTTAACCGATGGGGAGCGAGTAGCCAACTTTGTCGCAATTTGGGCTTCCTCGAACGCTGATTTGTCACGCTTAAATAGATTTTTCTTTGCCGGTGCACACTGTCCCGGCGATCTCTTGCAGCTCGATGCCGAGCGTTCTAACTACCTATGCCGCGTGCTACGCCTACGCGACGCGGACCCCGTAGATATTTTTGACGGCGAGGGCGGGCTATATCGCTGCCAGATCAGCAAGGCGCACCAGCGCCGCGCCGAAATACAAGTTGTCGAGCAAATTGCCGCATTCGACAAACCCGAGCAGGCGCCGTCCCTGGGCATGGCGTTGCTCAAAGGCCAGGCCATGGATCGCGCCATCGCTCAGGCGACAGAGCTGGGAGCACAACATATTTGGTTGCTGCAGGCAGATCGCAGCAACCTGCCCATCAGAACAGAGCGCCTTGAGCAAAAACTGAGCCATTGGCGACGCATCATTGCATCCGCTTGCGAGCAGTGCGGCCAGCCATGGTTACCGATGCTGCATCCGCCGATGTCGGTGCAGGCCTGCTTAGCTGAGCAGACACGCGCCATGACTGTAGTTTTCGACCCTGATGGCGACCCCCTCCCCAGCCGCGCGGAGATGACCCAGCCACTCGTGCTCATTGGCCCCGAGGGCGGTTGGAGTGACGAAGAGGTTGCGTTATTCGCCGAGCAAGGCACTGCTCGGTATCGGCTAGGCAGCACGATTTTGCGCGCCGAAACCATGCCCGCAGTTGCCTTGGCGCTGATCCAGCAAATGCGAGGCTGGCCTGGCTAGGCTGACTAGGTAAGCTTTACTCGCAGCCGCTCAGCAGCCTCTGCCACCGCCTGCAGGTCCGCATCAAGCTCATGCTGGACGGACCCTGCTTCGACCTGCTCTCGATAGGCTTCGAGCAAGCTCGGTAGCATGTCTAGCACCGTGGCAAGCTGCACTTGCACGAGAGCGTCTTCGGTGTTGTTTGGCGCTTCGTCGTCGAGAACAAACTCTCCCCCCGATGCCAGCACATCTGCCCGCTCAATCACGCGCTCATACTGTTTGTCATCGATTTGAGTCTCATTTGCCGCCTCAATGACCGGTAGTTTCAGGCCGAATAGCAACGTCTTCGCATCGCCAAGCACCTCGAAATGCTCAGGGGCCGTCGTCAGCGTGCCATCCAGCAGACGGTCCAGCAGGTTCATTTGTGCGCCACTGATTTCCATCGCATCGCGCCACTTCAGCGCTTCCGCAAATTCGGCAACCTGATCGAAGCACGCTCGCAGCTCTGCCACCTGCGTCGTCGCTTGTAACTGCTGCTGGAGCGCAGACCACTGCGCCGTATCGACCTCAGCTGAGGCGTCAGCGCTTGCTAAAGCAGCGCGCAGCGGCGCTGCCCCAAAGGCTACGTCTAGCGGCATCAATTTGTCAGCTGCAGAGGTTTGCCGGGCTTGCCGATCAAGGTCCTTTAGCGTCTTGCCGACCTGCCGCAGCAGTTCAAGGCTCTCACTGGTCAGCGCTAACCGCTCCGACGCCAAAGCGCTCAGCCAACGGGTTAATAACCCCCAAGCATTGTTCTGCGGCAATACCGCACTGATCGTTTGCGCCACTCGCCCCATCCGCTCAAAACCAGAGCGGCGGCCTTGATCCAAGATCACCGCGAGCAGACCACGCTCGAAGTCTTGTCGCTGTTGGAATATCTCAGTTGGGGTGAGTCCGTTCGACACGTTCGAGTTCCTATGGGGCGGCTGCCATGATGATATTCGATCATAGCCCTCCAAGTCCGTCAGGTGCAGGAAGAATCGAACCTCAGCTGTTTTCTCGAGTTCGCATTTGCGTCAATGCCACAACAATCGTTACCTTACCGTCCTCGTATTTTCAGTGGATATTTCCATGACCAAGATTGCTTTTCTGATGGACCCCATCGAAACCGTTGCGATCAAAAAAGATTCGACCCTGGCCATGATTCGGGCGGCCCAGCTTCGAGGCATGGATATTTATTATTGTCGGCAAGAAGACCTGATGATTTCCCAGGCTCGTGTCTGTGCGTATTTGCGACCTTTGTCCTTAGCCGAACACTTTGCCGTGGCGCTGGATCCGGCTTGCGTGAATGATGGCGCTGACTCTTGGTTCACGCTGGGATCAGCAGAGCTCATGCCTTTATCCAATATGGACATCGTCATGATGCGTAAGGACCCCCCCTTTGACATGGAATATATCTACACCACCTACCTCCTCGAGCGCGCCGAAGCCGAGGGTGTCATGGTGGTCAATCGACCAGCCTCCCTGCGAGATTGCAACGAAAAACTTTTCGCTACCGCCTTCCCCCAGTGCTGCCCGCCACTGGTTGTTAGCCGCCGCATGGATGTGCTCAAAGCCTTTCACGCCGAGCACAAAAATGTGGTCTTCAAGAAACTCGACGGCATGGGCGGGGCTTCAATCTTCCGCGTCATGGAATCCGACCCCAATCTATCGGTGGTGTTAGAAACCCTCACAAATAGCGGCCGCGAACAAATCATGGGCCAAATCTATCTGCCAGAGATTGTCGACGGTGATAAGCGGATTTTGATTGTGAATGGCGAACCGGTGCCCTATGCCCTCGCGCGAATTCCGTCAGCCGGCGAAACCCGGGGCAATTTAGCCGCCGGCGGGCGCGGCGAAGGTCGCCCGCTCACCGACCGTGATCGATGGATCGCACAACAGGTTGGCCCGGAGCTGGTTAAACGTGGGCTTAACTTTGTCGGCATCGATGTTATTGGCGATTACCTGACCGAAATCAACGTCACCTGCCCGACCTGCATTCGAGAACTGGATGCGCAATTTGGTTTGGATATTGCCGGTGACCTCATGGACTCCCTCGTCAGCTAACCCTTGCCATCTATGTTTGCAGCTCTGCCTCGGGATCGATTCTATTTCACCGCGCTGCTGGCGGCGGGTATTCATGCTGTACTGCTGCTGGGCTTATCATTCAATCAAGCACCGCAGCAAATCACCGCTGCGCCTATCGCGATTGAACTCAAGCAAGGTGGTGATGCGATCACTCAAGACGGGGCTCAAGAGCAACCGAAGGCGCTGCCAGAACCCAAAAGCGATCCCCAAGCGCCCCAGAACCAAGCCAATCAGCAAACACTCGAGCGCCTCGGCCCAGCATCCAAGCTCTCCCAAGCCACCTCAGCAATCGCAACGAAACCGGTTAGCCCATCCCAATCTAGAGCTTTGGACACGCGGCACCTGGCAGAACAAATCGTTCTTTTCGACCAGCGTGCAAGACAAACACAGGGCGATGCGCGTCGCAGAGATCTATCGACAGCCGGAGCACTCAGCGCTGCCGAATCAGCCTACCTTGCTATGTGGCGTCGCAAATGTGAGCGCTTAGGCGGCAATAACTACCCAGCAGGGAGGTTGCAAGGGGAACTCACCCTTCGCGTGTCCATTCATCATACCGGGCGATTGCTGAATGTTAGCTTGCTGCGATCCTCGGGGCACCAAGCGCTCGACGCAGCGGCATTGAAAACCGTCAGGCAGGCCGCGCCCTATCAACCCTTCAACGTCGACATGCGCAAGCGGTATGATGAGCTAACCTTTACCCGTACATGGCAATTTAGTCGCAGCGGTTCTTNCATCAATTGATGGGCTAAAACGCGGAAGTGAGGATAGTCTCGTAANACCATGAACCTGACGAACCACTTTTTGCTGGCCCTGCCGACGCTGCACGAAGATTATTTTGCCGCGTCTCTCACGTACATCTGTGAGCACAGCGACGATGGCGCCATGGGCATCGTCGTGAACCGCCCCTGTGATATCAGTGTTTTGGAACTGCTCAACCAACTGAATTTGAATCCGCAAAGACACTGGGTCNATCACCCAGTNATTGCGGGCGGGCCTGTTTCCACAGATCGNGGCTTTATGTTGTTCGCTGGGGCCGAGGCCTATGAATCCTCGCTGACCGTGGCGGATGGCGTGCATCTCACCAGCGCGTTTGACTCACTGCGGGCCGTGGCCAACGACGAAGGCCCAGAAAAATTCATGATTGCACTGGGTTACGCTGGCTGGGGTGGCGGCCAGCTGGAAGGCGAGATTGCGCGCAACGTTTGGCTAACAGTTGAAGCAGACCCGCAGATCTTATTCGACCAGCCCTACGAGAAACGTTTGGATGCCGCCGCCAGCCTGCTCGGCATTGATTTGAACCTCGTTTCCCCAGACGCCGGATACAGCTGATGGCGGCCCGTGATGGTTATGTTTTAGGTATCGACTTCGGGCTAAAGCACATGGGTATCGCCGTGGGCCAAACCGTGACCCGAACAGCCAGTGGGCTGACAACTTTGCAAGCCCGCAACGGCAAACCCAACTGGTCAGAGATAGATCAACTGGTGGTTCAGTACCGCCCAATCGCCCTCGTCGTCGGGCTGCCGCTGAATATGGATGGTAGTGGCTCCGACATGTCTGAGCGCGCGGACACATTTGCTCAACATGTTGCGCGGCACACGTCGCTGCCTACTTATTTGGCCGATGAACGTCTCAGTTCGTGGGCAGTGAAAGACGATGCAGCCCTTACCGGAGACATCCACGCGCGATCTGCCTGTCTTATCGCTCAGGCCTACTTTAGTGACCCCAGCGTCTGCCAGCTTGTTGAGGTCGAATCCGATCTGCCGGCGCAACCCCGGTGAGTTCGACCGCTGCCGACAGTCTTGCTGAGCGCCTAGCGTTGCTGAATGAGCGCATCCAGCGCGCCTGCGTAGACAGCGGCAGATCTCTTGAAGAGATCACGCTCATTGGGGTGAGCAAAACCAAGCCTGCGGCAGATGTGACCGCCGCCCATGAGCTCGGACTGCATGACTTTGGGGAGAACTATTTACAGGAAGCCACCGGCAAAATTGATGCCCTGCAAGGTATCGCGGCCACATGGCATTACGTCGGCAACATCCAATCCAACAAAACCAAGGAAGTTGCCAAGTACTTTGACTGGGTTCATACGGTAGATCGCAGCAAAATAGGGCAGCGACTCAGCGCTCAGTGCCCTGCGGGCAAAACCATTCAAGTCCTTATTCAAGTCAACATCGATGACGATCCGAACAAGGGTGGCTGCAGCTCTGCTCAAGCGCTGGATCTGACCCACCAGCTGATGGCCTTGCCCAATCTCCAGATACGAGGCTTGATGACCATTCTCAGTAAAGACTCGAAGCCTAGGGACAGCTACGAAAGCGTGGCACAATTGTTCGCTCAAATCGCCGCCGCACTGCCTGCGGCTCAGCAAGCGTACTGGGACACTCTATCCATGGGCATGACCGACGATCTTGAACAAGCGATTGCCGCAGGCGCCACGCATATTCGTATTGGTACGGCCTTATTCGGCGCCCGCGGATAATGCAGAGCACTGACCAACCCATGCACAATTTAGGAACGCCGCAATGACCATCGCATTTATCGGTGCAGGCAATATGGCAGGCAGCCTCATTCGCGGCCTTCAGGCTAGCGGCTATTTACCCGGCGAAATCGTCGCGGCAGATCCGGCGCAATCACAGCTGGATGTGCTGTCTACGCTGGGCATCGCGACCACAACCGATAACGCCCGAGCCGTTGCCGAAGCAGACATCATCGTACTCGCAGTCAAACCACAGATTACCGGCGACGTTTTGCAGTCACTACCCGCACTGAGAGCGGACCAGTTAGTGATTTCAATCGTCGCTGGTATAGACACCCGCAGCCTTGGCGACTGGCTACCAGACCAGCAACCCATCGTGCGCTGCATGCCAAACACACCGGCGCTGCTAGGCGCAGGAATCACCGGCCTCTACGCTAACGCATCGGTCAGCGATGCCCAGTGCGCCCAAGCCGAAGCCATCCTCAACGGTGTTGGCAGCAGCGTATGGGTAAGCGACGAGAGCCAACTTGATGCGGTTACTGCAGTATCCGGCAGCGGCCCTGCCTACTACTTTTTGCTTATGGAAAGCATGATCGAAAGCGCCCAAGCACTGGGTCTTGATGCACAAGCAAGTCGTCAACTGGTGGTAGAAACCGCCCGCGGCGCCGCGTTGATGGCCTGCGAACCGGACACTGATCCCGCAACGCTTCGGCGCAATGTCACCTCGCCCGGCGGCACCACGGAAGCCGCCCTGAACGTGATGCAAGCAGAAAACTTAAGTCATATTGTCGACCGCGCCCTGCTTGCAGCCAAGCAACGCGCCGAGACTCTGGCTACCGAATTTGGAAGCAAGGCATGAATCCCACCCTCTTCATGGTCGTTGATCTGATCTTTCGACTCGCAACCCTCTTATTTCTGGTGCGCTTTTTACTNCAAGCCTGTAAGGCAGATTTTTACAACCCGATCAGTCAGGCCATTGTCAAAGGCAGCGACAGCTTAGCCGCACCGCTGCGGAAGCTGCTGCCAAAAACCGGCNGCTACGATCTNGCCACTCTGCTATTAGCTTGGCTCATGGGCATCATTTTTATGGTGCTGGTTACCCAGGGCAGTTTGGGCACCATCTCGTATCTGGGCGCTGGACTTATACGCTTGGTGTCGATTCTCGTGGATTTTTACTGGTGGTCGACACTGCTACTGGTGATCGCGAGCTTTGTCAGTCAAGGCAACTACCATCCCGCGCTGTCTCTGCTTGATGAATTGCTCTCGCCACTGATGACCCCGCTGCGAAATATTTTACCTACCGCGGGACCGCTAGATTTTTCACCCATGGTGCTGATCCTGATGTTGTCCATTTTGCAGCAAGCGCTACCAAGCGCTTACGGTTTGGTCTAGGCAAATGCGCACCGGCACAGCTTCCGTTGGCAGAATCAGCCCCCAACACTTTCGGTGTGAGGAGCCCCTGACACTGCAAAACGGCGCAGTGTTGCCAGCGTATGAGCTGATCTACGAAACCTACGGCGCCCTCGACGACAATAANTCAAATGCAATCCTAATTTGCCATGCGCTTTCTGGACACCATCATGCCGCCGGGGTTCACGCTGACGATGATCCAAAACCCGGTTGGTGGGATGCCTGCATCGGGCCAGGCAAGGCCATGGATACCGAGCGTTTCTTTGTCGTTAGCCTCAACAATCTCGGCGGCTGTCACGGCAGCACCGGGCCACGCACCATCAACCCCAATACCGGCAANGTTTATGGGCCTGATTTTCCCAACGTCGTGGTGCGAGATTGGGTGCGTTCTCAGGCGGCTCTGGCCGATCATCTTGGCATCGAAACCTTTCTCGCCGTAGTCGGCGGCAGTCTGGGTGGTATGCAGGCGTTGCAGTGGGCTATTGATTATCCACAGCGCGTCGGCGCCTGTGTGGCCATCGCATCTGCGGCCAAGCTCTCTGCACAAAATATCGCCTTCAACGAGATCGCCCGGCAGGCCATTGGCAGCGATCAAGATTTCGCCGAGGGTCGCTATGTTGATGAGGGCGTAAATCCAGACCGAGGACTGGGCTTGGCGCGCATGATCGGTCACGTTACCTACTTATCCGACGACGGCATGGGAACCAAGTTTGGTCGTGAAATCAAATCCGGTGATTTCGATGAAGGCGATGAGGTCGAGTTTCAAGTCGAGAGTTATCTGAACTATCAGGGGCAGGCGTTTACGCGTTATTTTGACGCNAATACCTACTTACTTATGACCAAGGCACTTGATCACTTCGACCCAGCCAGGGACACCGANGGTGACCTGGTCGAAGCCTTTAGCAGCGCCACCTGTAAGTTTTTGATTTTGTCCTTCAGTTCGGACTGGCGGTTTTCTGCCCAGCGNTCCCAAGAGATTGTCGATGCCTTGGTCAAGGCGAAAAAGAACGTTGCCAGTGCCGTGATCGAATCCGAACACGGACACGACTCTTTTTTGCTGCCCATCGAACGCTATACAGCCGCCCTAGGGACGTTTTTAAACCGCTGCTTAGACGAACGTTCAGGAACCTCGTCGTGACCCTGCGCGGCGATCTGGCTCTGATTAGCCATCTGATCAATCCGCATGCACGGGTGCTGGATTTAGGCTGCGGCACCGGCGAGCTGCTGGCCGCTCTGCAGGCTGAGAAGCANGTCAACGGCTATGGACTTGATCGAGACCCGNCAAACATACAGGNCTGTCTGAGCAAGGGCGTAAATGTCATTGAGCAGGATTTGGATGCGGGCATCAGCAATTTTGCCACCGATAATTTCGATATGGTCGTCATGGCAGACGCACTGCAGGCGGTTAGAGATCCGCGAGAGCTGCTGCGACAAATGCTGAGAATCGGCGAGGAATGTGTGGTGACCTTTCCTAACTTTGGTCATTGGCGCTGCCGATTGCAGCTGGGTTTTAGGGGCCATATGCCTGTCTCAAAACACTTGCCCTACAACTGGCATAACACGCCAAATATCCACCTGTGCACGACCATGGACTTCGAAAAAATGTGCGTAGAAGAAAANATCAAAATCATTCAACGACGAGTCGTTAATACGCGCTACCAAGAACACTGGGCGATTCAACTCGCCCCCAATTTAATNGCCAGTCACGCTTTTTATCGCCTTGGGAGACCCTCGTGAAAACCATCACCTANCGTGCAGCGGCGTGGTCCTTGGCGCTGCTGGCCTGCCAGACGGCGGCGGTGAGCCATGCCCAACAAATGCAGCGCTTTGGAGATTATGAACTCCATTACATCGTCATACCGACGACAACTCTGCAGCCATATATCGCTGCTCGGTACGACATTTCTCGGGGCAAGGACAAAGCCCTGTGCAATCTTGCCGTTATCGACGCCAACGGCAAGGGCGTGTCTGCGGTACTGGAGGGGTCTACGCAGAACTTACTCGGCCAGCGCCAAGACCTTTCGTTTCGTGAAGTAGTNGATGGCGACGCCATTTACTACTTGGCTNTCATTCGGCACGCCAATGAAGAAGTTCACCGCATCAATATTAATGCGCGGGTGCAGGCAAGCAATGGGGTCAAGTCGGCGAGCACGAACCTGAAGATTACGCAAAAACTNTACTGGTCTGATTAATGGATCTGGTTCTTGCCACGCGCAATCAAGGCAAGGTTGAAGAAATGCGCCCCATGCTCGCAAGCGTCGGTTTCAACCTGATCAACCAAACCGATACTGATATCCCCAGCGCTGTCGAGGACGGCGCAACCTTTGTAGAAAACGCGCTGATTAAGGCGCGCTCGGTGGCCAAGGCTACAGGCCTTCCCAGCATTGCAGACGACAGTGGCCTCGTCGTTCAGGCATTGCATGGAGCGCCAGGCATTTACAGCGCGCGCTACGCTGGCGAGGACGCATCGGATGCCGACAACAACCAACGACTGCTTGAAGCACTGAGCGAACAATCCGATCGTCGTGCGTTTTTTTTCTGCTGCATGGTTTTTCTACGCTCGGCCGAGGATCCCACGCCTTTGATTGCGACGGCGCAATGGCACGGAGAGATATTGCAGGCACCTCGCGGAGACGGCGGTTTTGGCTACGACCCATTGTTTTGGTTACCCGAACATAAACAAAGTGCCGCGCAGCTGCCAAAGGCGACAAAGAACAGTATCAGTCATCGCGGACAGGCCTGCGCTAAGCTAGTTGAAGCCCTCAATGTCCACGCAAACAATTAGCGCATGATCGAAGCGCACTCGGACACCAGCGCCCTCGGGCTCTATGTGCACTTTCCGTGGTGCATCAAAAAATGTCCTTACTGCGACTTTAATTCTCATCCGCTCAAAGCAGGCACCGACCAAGCGGTGTATCTAGACGCTCTACTGGGCGACTGGCGCCAGCAGTATGGCTCCTTTGGCAAAGCGCGTATCGCTCAGACAAATACCGGGCAGATCGAATCTATTTTTTTTGGTGGCGGTACCCCAAGTCTATTCAAACCACAGCATCTGGCACGTCTGCTTGAGGAGGTACCCCACCAAGGAGCTGAGATCACCCTCGAGGTGAACCCCGGCACCGCAGAGTATCACCGCTTCGAGGATTACCAAGACGCGGGCATAAACCGTTTGTCCATCGGGGCACAGAGTTTTTCAAATGCGCAGCTTGCGCGGCTTGGCCGAGTGCATCAGCGAGACGAAACCATCAGCGCCGTAGCAAAGGCGAGACAGGCGGGCTTTAGCAATATCAATCTCGACATTATGTGGGGATTGCCAGGCCAGAGTGTGGCAGAGGCGCTCCAGGATTTGCGGCAAGCGATCCAACTGCAGCCCCAGCATATCTCTTGGTATCAATTGACCATCGAGCCGAAGACCGAGTTTGCTGGCCGCCCACCCATTTTGCCGGTGGACCGAGTATTGCAAGAAATTGAGCAAGCTGGGCTGGCGTTACTCGCCGAGGCCGGCTTTCAGCGCTACGAAGTATCGGCCTTTGCAAGAACCGGGTATCAGTGTCAGCACAATCTCGTGTACTGGAGCTTTGGCGACTACATGGGTATCGGCGCAGGCGCCCACGGCAAGATCACTCAAGGGCCCAAGATTTACCGTACGCAGCGACCTTCCCAACCGCGCCTGTATCAACAGGACAGTCAGACCACCAAGCTAACGGAGATTCCTCAGACTCAACGTACCATCGAATTCATGATGAACGCCCTGCGTTTGCTGGACGGCGTTACGCAGCAATCCTTTGCTGAGCGAACCCAACTGCCATGGCAATCGGTCAGTCAGGTTTGGCAAGAGCTTGTCGACCTCGAGTTGGTTCGCCACGACCGTTGTGCGACCACTGCCCTTGGGCTGCGTTATTTGGATAGCGTGCTCGAGCGATTTCTTGAAGCGTAACTAGTTGATGCGCTGATACTGCAGGTCGCGGATTTCGTGCCCAAGGCGCTCGCCGCGGGCTTCAAATTTCGTCACGTTGCGAACCTCATCGGCGACACTTGCAGGCGGCGTTTCCGTCGGCGCGCGAATATCATCCTGCAGAAGAGTAAAGTCAGGATTTGCGGCGAAGTGTTCGACCATCCAATGTGCATAGGGTGCCCAGTCTGTAGCCAACCTGACGATGCCAGCAGGTGTCAGTTTTTGCTGTAGCAATCGCAAAAATTCTGGCTGAATCAAACGTCGCTTGTGGTGGCGCTTTTTTGGCCACGGGTCTGGGAAAAAAATACGCACTTCTGCCAAGCTGTCGTTATCGAGCTGCGCCAAGATTACCTGCGCGGGCTCATCGACAAGACGCACGTTGGATAGCTGATTTTTCGCCAAGCGAGACAACATCGAGCCAATACCCGGCTGGTAGAGCTCTACACCCAACAGCTGCCAATTGGGTTGCTGCTCCGCCCATGCGATGAGCTCGAAGCCCATGCCAAAACCGATCTCCATGCCGAGAGGTCGATGCTGCAAATCCGCAGCTTGCCAGCGATATTGATCCGACAGTGCTTGCAGAGCGTTGGCCTGAGCCTTGGTAAATCGGCCACGCCGACGAATGTAGTTGAATCCTGCATCAAGGTCGTTGGTTGATGGTGATTGCGAATCGGACATTGCCGCGCTAAAGGTCTTGCTTTGAGGTCAAATCCTTCGATCGCAGGACTGCCAGACAAAGGCACAGCCAACCTCCAATCAGGCTCAGCCCACCCAGTGGGGTGACGGGGCCCATCCATGGCACCTCCAGCAACACCAGGAGGTAAATGCTGCCGCTAAAAGCCAGCACACCAATCGAAAACAGCGAGCCCGCAACGCCAAGTAGGCGCGGCCCGCCCAGCTGTCGCCACAATCCGGTGAAAAGAAGGACTAAGGCATGAGACATTTGGTAGTTAACCGCGGTTTGCCAACTCGACAAGCTGTCATCGGAAACCACGTCACGAAGGCCGTGGGCTGCAAAGGCCCCAAGCAAAACCGCGAGGAGGCCATAAAGGCCTCCCAAAAACATAATCGCCTTGGCGGGCATGATGGTTTTGAGAGTAGCGCTGCGAAGTTNCTNAGGCGCCAGCGATGGCTGTTTTGAGCTTGTTCATCGCATTCTTTTCAAGCTGCCGAATGCGCTCGGCGGAAACACCGTATTCTTGTGCCAGCTCATGCAGGGTTGATTTGTCATCGCTCAGCCAGCGTTGCTGCAAAATATCCCGACTGCGCTCATCGAGTGCAGCAAGGCCNGTGCTCAGACGCAGGTGCATGTCTTTNNCACTGCTGGCATCNGCGACCAAGTCCGCAGGGTCTGGTGCAGCAGACGGCAANTAATGTACCGGCGCCGTCGCGACTTCGTCATCNCTGCCGTAACCATCAAAGGCCATATCGCTGGCGCTGAGACGACTCTCCATGCGCGTCACTTCGATGCTGGGAACACCCAATTCGTTTGCGATTGCAGTGGTCTCTTCAACACTCAACCAATTCGAGGTTTTNTTAGCGCCGCGCAGATTGAAGAAAAGTTTGCGCTGAGCCTTGGTGGTCGCCACTTTGACGATGCGCCAGTTGCGCAAGATGTACTCGTGCATCTCGGCCTTGATCCANTGCACAGCGAAGGAAATCAAACGTACGCCGACGCTAGGGTCAAAACGTTTCACCGCCTTCATCAGACCGACATTGCCTTCTTGAATAAGGTCAGCTTGGGACAAGCCGTAGCCTTTGTAAGAGCGCGCTAGGTGTACGACGAANCGCAGGTGACACATGACCAATTCGCGCGCTGCATCTAGATCACCGTGATCTTGCAGCCTCTGAGCCAATGATTTTTCTTGTTCTGGGCTGAGAATAGGGAANTGACTGATCGTGCGCAGATAGGCNTCAAGATCAGCCCCGGGGGCCATGCTTGGCATCTTCATNACATCTGTTGTCATTGTTTAAAGCCTTCTCAAGGTTCGTTCAANCATTCCTACCGGCCAAAAACACCAACCGATAGTGCTACCTNCGGTAACAATANTGAANATACTAGCACTCTCAAAGAGAGAGTGCTAATNCAATTTATGNCCAAGGATTCTCAGGGCGAAGCAAAAACGCATCGGCTGGGGCCTGACTTTTAAGTGGCGATCTTCGCCTCCAAGCGTTGGCTTAGGGCGATAAGGGCGCCGACAACCCCCAGCGACCAACCCGCCCCCAGCACTGTAAGCACCATTTGCGGGGTAAACCCACCAAGCGACAGAGTATTGCGATAGGAAATCAGCAGCGATTCCAGCGGCGTTTCAATTTCATTTAGGAATACCGCCATCAAAACGATGGCCATGATCCCACCGCCAAGGCCATAGGCAGAACCGAAGTACAGAAACGGACGACGCAGCTGAGCGCGGGTCGCACCAATCAATGCCAGCACCCGCAGTTCGGCAAGGCGCGCNTCGATGGCAAGGCGAATGGCGGCAAAGGTGACTAGGATCGCTGCCACTAACAACATGGCGGACAGCGCGCTNCCGCCGCGATTGGCCAACCTCGACAAGTCGCGCAGCCTCTCCAGCCATTCGGACTCAATGACCACCTCATCAACCCCGGANTGAGCCGCCAGCTGACGACTCAGNGTCTCCAGNGCCAGAAATGGNTGGGTGCTGTCGAGGACCACCGCAAAGGATGTCGGCAGCGGATTCGTTTCAACCTCGGCGATGGCCTGCTGCAAGAAATCTGAATCTGCACTCTGCGCCAGCAGCTCCTCCAACGCTTGTCGTGGCGTCGTCAGTTGCACGCTTGCAACTGCCGGCTCGCGTTGCAGAGTCGCGGCCATATCAGCAATGGACTGCTCGGAGGCTCCAAGCGCCATATATACCGTTGCACCGGTACTGCCTTGCCACTGCTGGCTTAGACTCTGCAAATTGCTCTGCAAAAACCAAAGCAAGCCCGGCAACGCCAGCGCGACACCGATCATGACCCAGACCAAGAAGCTGCTGACAACACGCTGGCTGATAAATAGCATGGTTTCCGACGCCACACGCCGATGATCAGCCAACCAAGCGCGTGTGCGCCCGCCCCTAGGCTGCCACTTGTTNTGACTGCCCTTGGCGTCCCGAGCGGCATTGGCTTTGTTTGCGCTCATGCTCGATCCNCTGTTGTGCTTGGCNCCTTGGTGTCTTGCACCAGCGCGCCCTGCGACAGATGCAAAATGCGACACCCCTGATGCTTGATGAGATCAATATCGTGGCTGGCGACCAGCACCGTGGAGCCTAGATCTTTGAACTGATGAAACANCGCCATGACCTGTCGTGACAAATAAGGATCTAAGTTCCCCGTGGGTTCATCGGCAAGAATAATCTGCGGCCTGTTCACCACCGCCCNCGCGATGCCAACCCGCTGTTGCTCACCAGTCGACAGATGCCGGGGATATAAATGTCCGCGGTCGCTGAGATCTACCGATGCCAAGGCGCCGCGTGCTCGCCGGGCAATCTCTTTCGCTCCCAAGTGGGTGACGCGCAGTGGCAGTGCGACGTTTTCAAAGACCGTNCGATCATCAAGCAAATTATGATCCTGCAGCACAATACCCAGTTGCCGCCGGTACCACGGCAAGGCACGAGGTCCCAGCCGACTGATGTCGCTGCCATCCACAACGACCCGGCCACTGGTGGCCGTTTGTGCGCCAATCAACAATTTCAACAGGGTGCTCTTGCCGGCACCAGAGTGGCCGGTGAGAAAAACCATGGAGCCTTGCTCAATATCCAGCGTCACATCGGATAACCCTTCGGAACCGTTATCGAACCGTCGGGTCACTCGCTGGAGCTGCAAAAACGACACGGTTAAGCAGGCTCCTCAGCTTGCAGCAGTGCGGACACAAAGGCCTCGGGTTCAAAGGTACGTAAGTCTTCTATGCCCTCGCCGACACCGATAAAGCGCACGGGGATGCNCTGAGAACCAAAGGACTGGGACGCCAGCGCAAACAGCACACCGGCCTTCGCCGTGCCATCTAATTTAGTCACCACCAAGCCTGTGAGCGGTATGCTTTGATTGAAGAGCTTGACCTGACTCAGCGCGTTTTGCCCAACCCCGCCATCGAGCACCAAGATCACCTCATGGGGGGCCTGCTCGTCCAAGCGCTTGACNACGCGCTGAATCTTGGCNAATTCNTCCATAAGTTGGCTTTTGGCCTGCAGTCGGCCCGCTGTATCCACCANTAGNACATCCACACCCTTGGCTTGGGCACTTTGCACGGCATCAAAGGCAACAGACGCGCTGTCCGATCCCTGCGCTTGGGCGATTACAGGAATGTCCTCGCGTTGTCCCCAAGACTGCAGTTGCTCTACCGCCGCCGCACGAAACGTGTCGCCAGCCGCCAGCATCACGCTCAGACCTTGGTTTTTGAAACGCTTTGCCAACTTGCCGATGGTCGTGGTCTTACCGACACCGTTCACNCCCACGAAGAAAAATACCTTGGGCAGTGCATCAGCGGCCCTAGGCTCAACCGCCAACGGCTGCGCCACACCCTCTAAACGCTGCACCAGTAGCTCTTGTAGCGCTTGGTAGAGCGCGGCCATGTTCGCCAACTCGCGGCGACCCGCGCGCTCGGTCAGCTCGNTAATAATGGCCTGGGTCGTCTCCATCCCGACGTCGGTCATGAGCAACGCCGCCTCAAGATCTTCTAGGGCCGATTCGTCAATCTCTTTCTCACCCAGCAGCAGGTTGCCAAGCCCTTGAGCGAGCTGCTCGCGGGTTTTCGACAATCCAGTGCGGAGCCTGCCGAAAAAGCTACCGCCGGCGGCGACCGGTGATTCACCAGAAGTAAGGGGTTCGTTCTGCTCAGTCATGCTTGGATTCTCTTGCGAACACTACGAGGGATACNCATGGCTGCCCATCGTCTGCGGTGGNTCGATTCTATAGCATTCGCTCTACAGCTTAGCGTGCGGGTTACCTGCTTTGAAAAAAAAANTTCGGCAAGGCAAAAGTCAGGAAGTGCGTATAAACAGCGGCACACTGCGAGGCCGNAAACTGACCTTTCCCGATATNGAGGGTCTGCGCCCAACACTAGGGCGCACCCGGGAGACTTTGTTTAACTGGATACGCCCGACACTTACTGATGCGCGGTGCCTCGATCTGTTCGCAGGATCCGGGGTTCTTGGCCTAGAGGCAGCCTCCATCGGCGCTGGCGANGTCGTGTTTGTAGAAAATCATGGCAGGGCGGCCAAGCATATTGATGCAGCCCTTGAGAGCTTTGATTTATCAACACGGTGCAGCCTGCACAATGGCGATGCCCTGAGTTTTCTCGACACGCNCTTAGAGCCCTTCGACTTTGTCTTTATCGACCCGCCATTTGCCGACACCCAGCTGCTGACAAACGCCGTCACCNAGCTGGTCGAACGAAACCTTGTGCAACAGGCTGTGTATCTCGAATTTGAGCAACAGCAAGANGCCGTCGTCGANNCGCTGATGCAGCAACACAGGCTCGAGCAGCTAAGATCAACANAGGCCGGCAACACCCGAAGCTGGCTAATTGCGCCGAACCCAACGCGAGGTTAGCATCCGCNNACNTCGCAATAACGCGCTTTTGATTGGTAAGGAAATCANGGCATGGCTGAACGCATCGTCGTCTACCCTGGGTCATTTAACCCGATAACTAACGGTCATACCGACCTTGTCGAGCGGGCGTTGACGCTCTTTGATCATGTGGTGCTCGCCATAGGTACATCTGCGCAAAAAGACCCCGCGGTTGCGCTGAAAGATCGCATGGAGCTATGCCGCGAAGTGCTTGCAACCTACGGTGACCGCGTATCTGTAGAAGGCTTCAACAGTTTGTTGGTGGACTTCGTNCGAGCGAAAAACACGCGCTTTGTGCTGCGCGGGCTGCGCACGGTGACGGATTTTGATTACGAGTTTCAAATGGCGGAGATGAATCGCTCTTTGGACCCGCAGCTTGAGTACGTCTTTTTACCGACCTCTCGTGACTGCTCGTTCATCTCATCCACGCTGGTGCGAGAGATCTCAGCCTTGGGCGGCGACATCTCTCAGTTTGTCGATCCCGCCGTNATGGCAGCACTGGCCAAGGACTAACAGACCGGTCGCTTCCAGCCTGAGAAGGTCTGGCANGTTGGGCAGTACACTGTACTGCGCTGGCCCAAAATCTGTAGCTTCAACNATGACTGACAGACGTTGCAGGCTTCTCTCTGGCGGCCATATACATTAAGACTCTGCTTAAAATAGCCNGGCTGGCCNTCAGACCCGACAAAGTCCCTTAGCGTTGTGCCGCCAACGTTTATGGCATTCGCCAAGATCTCTCGAATNGCCTCTGCGAGAAAGCGATAAGCCAACCGGCTTACCTTGCATGCNGGCGTAGACGGCCGGATACCGGCTCGAAACAGCGATTCCGCTGCGTAAATGTTGCCCACACCCACCACTACCTTGCCNTCCATAATNTGNTTCTTCACCGCCACCTTGCGCTTGCGCGAGGTGGCGAACAGATAATCGCCGGAGAATTCATTACCCAACGGCTCNGGCCCCAGATTTTNGAGCAGCCAGTGTTGCGCGCTGGGATGTTCGGCAAAGTGAAAACTTCCAAAACGCCGAGGGTCGTTGTAGCGCAGCCATTGGCCGTTCCTCACCTCGATGTCGATATGATCGTGCAGCCGCGGCGCATCATTGGGAGCCACCACNCGCAGGCTGCCCGACATACCCAAGTGCACGATGAGCGCTCCGCTTGCTGTTTCAATCAAAATATATTTCGCGCGTCGAGCGACGCTTTTNACCATGCTACCCGACAGATGATCGGGTAGNGCTACCGNCCATCGAAGACGACTCTCGCGAACNTTAATTCGCNCAATCGTCTGGCCGCTGAGAAAGGGTTCNATTCCCCGTCGAGTCGTTTCGACTTCCGGGAGTTCAGGCATCTGTTACTTGATTTTGCCTTCTTTGTAGATCACATGCTTGCGGACGACNGGATCATACTTTTTGATCTCCATTTTATCCGGNGTGTTCTTTTTGTTTTTGTCNGTGGTGTAGTAGTGGCCNGTACCGGCACTTGAAACCAACTTGATTTTATCTCGCATGATTTAGCTCCCTATCTATGGCAACGACATATGGCAACGACGGCTTTGCGCAGCGTGGCAGTTAAACCTTGTGGCCTGCAGCGCGAACGTCCTTTAGCACCTCGTCGATGCCTTTCTTATCGATGATGCGCATCCCGTTGGATGACACGCGCAACTTCACATAGCGCTTTTCTGCCTCGACCCAGAAACGATGGGTGTGCAGATTCGGCAAAAAGCGCCGTCGAGTCTTATTCATCGCGTGGCTGACGTTGTTTCCAGCCATCGGGCGCTTGCCTGTCACTTGGCATACTTTGGACATAACCGTAGTCCCAAAAAATTTGAGGCGCGTTTATACCAAAGTGGCCCTAGCAGGGCAACTAAGATTGGGCCGTGCTCACAGCAAACCCCGCAACTGCAGCGATACCCAAGTGTTAGTGCTCACCACCACGTGATCGAGCAGCCGTATCTCAACTTTTTCGAGCAGGTCGAATAATAAGCGCGTCAAGCCTATATNAGCCTGACTGGGCTCCGCGTTGCCGGACGGGTGATNGTGACANACGATCAGCGCTGCCGCGTTCAATTCAAGCCCCCGCTTCAACACTNCCCGCGCATGCACATGAGTGCGGTCNATGGAGCCACGGAACAAAATCTCGAAGGCAATGTGTTCGTTTTTGGCATTGAGAAACAAACAGCCAAAGGCCTCGTGACCCAGATGCCCGAGTCGCTTGCGCAAAAAGGTTGCCACTGCGGCGGGTTCGCCAAAGCTCTGCGAGCGCTTTAGCTGAGCTTCGGTTTCTCTCACGCTCAGCTCGTGGATCGCCTTCAAACGAGTGGCCTTGGCCGGACCCACACCGCGCACCGACATAAGTNGCTGGATGGGCGCAGACAACAATGCCTGCACACCGCCAAATTGTTGTAAAAGGCGCTGGGACAACAAAACCGCATTTTCGCCAGGTAAGCCGCTGCTCAAACACAGGGCGAGCAGTTCAGCAGTAGGCATTTGCGCGGCCCCGTAACGAGCCATTCTGGTCCGCGGTTGCTCGTCTTCCAACCAGTTAGCAATTACGTTGCTCGGTGCTTCGATGTTATCCTCACCACGCANTTCATCGGGNTGTTTCGCTGTCATTCACTTTCCTTATCTGGGGGTGAGTGTTGGATAAACGCTACCAACGTTGGCCCGATGTCATTTTTCGTTTTTTGCATCACACAGAGGTATGGTCGATGACAGAACACTCGACTCTGTCAGGTCAAAATATTCTGCTTGGTATTACCGGCGGGATTGCCGCCTATAAAACGCCNATGCTTGTGCGCCAACTCGTCGAAGCGGGTGCGAATATTCAGGTAGTGATGAGCGAAAATGCCCACCGCTTCGTGACGGCGACGACACTTCAGGCGGTCAGCGGCAATCCTGTACGCGACGATTTGTGGGATCCGGCGGCAGAAGCCGCCATGGGCCATATTGAGTTGGCGCGCTGGGCAGATCAGATTCTCATCGCCCCTGCCACTGCCNATGCCATTGCACGATTAGCCGCCGGGGAAGCGTCCAACCTGCTATACACCCTATGCTTGGCCAGTGCTGCNCCCATCAGCCTNGCCCCGGCTATGAACCAGCAGATGTTTCAGCATTCTGCCGTCCAGCGGAATCTCGCCACGCTAACCACCGATGGTTATCAAGTGATCGGTCCAGATAGCGGAGATCAGGCCTGCGGAGATCAAGGTNCGGGACGTATGACAGAGCCAGAAGNCTTGGTTCTCGCGTTGGCGGCTACGAGACAAACANCNATTGGGTCAAGCAGCGCTTCANCAGGCGCGCTAGCCGGCCGCACCGTNATCGTCACCACCGGCCCCACCCGAGAGGCCATAGACCCAGTGCGCTACATCAGCAACCACAGTTCTGGCCTGCAGGGCTTGGCCGTTGCCGAAGCCGCGAGGCGAGCTGGCGCGCAGGTCGTTTTGATCGCAGGACCCGGGGTGAGCGATTCGGCTGTTGATATTCAGCGCATCGACGTGACCACTGCGCTGGACATGCATGCCAAGGTACACGAGCACCTAGCCAGCGCCGACGTCTTCATTGGCGTTGCCGCTGTTGCTGACTATCGACCCGCAAACGCNGANGCACAAAAAATCAAACGCCACTTGCAGGCAAATCAAGANGTTGGACTATCGCTGGTGGAAAACCCGGACATCATTGCGAGTGTGGTTGCAGCAGGGCAGACCAACATCGTGATCGGTTTTGCGGCGGAAACCCATGACACTCTGCAACATGCGCGCGACAAGCGCGTGCGCAAGGGCCTCGACGCCATTGTGGTGAACGACGTGTCTGATCAAAGCATTGGTTTCAATAGCACAGACAATGCGGTGACGCTGATTCACGAGGGCGGCGAAATCAACTTTGGTAGGCAGCCAAAAACCGCCATAGGCGAGCAACTCATGCAGCAGGTCATCGAGCTCTTTGGCGAAAAACTCATTGGCGAAAAAAAATCACCATAACACACACTTTACTAACGACTATTATTAGGTTTCAAACGTTATGACNGATGNCCCCCCACCCGCCGATCTCGACGCTGGCATTTTTCGAGCCTACGACATCCGCGGCATCACCACGGAGAATCTGACCGAAGCAGTGGTGTATTGGATTGGCCGCAGCTTTGCGACCGCTGCGCTGGCTCAGCAGCAGAGCACCACGGTCGTTGGTCGCGACGGGCGCCTGTCGAGTCCGGGTCTTGAAGCCTCGCTCACCCGGGGCCTGTGCGACGGCGGCATGNATGTCATCAGTGTAGGGCTGGTACCAACACCGCTTTTGTACTTTGCGACTTACGAGCTGCAAACCGGTACCGGCATCATGATCACCGGCAGCCACAATCCACCAGAATACAACGGTCTGAAGATGATGATCGGCGGGGTGACCCTGGCCGAAGCGCGCATCCAGGCCCTGCTGCAGAATCTGCAAAACAATACGCTGAGTCGGGGCAGTGGCAGCACATCCCAACAGGACATCGTTNCCACCTATACGCAAAAAATGCTGCCGGTTTGCAAACTGGATCGGCCATTGAATGTGGTGGTCGACTGCGGCAACGGGGTCGCTGGCGGTATCGCACCGGACATTATCGAAGGCTTGGGCTGCACGGTAACCCCGCTTTTTTGCGAGGTAGACGGTAACTTCCCTAACCACCACCCGGATCCAGCTGAACCGAAAAACCTGCAGGATCTCATCGCCAAGGTGAAAGAGACTGGCGCTGACGTAGGTCTGGCATTCGATGGCGATGGCGACCGCTTAGGCGTGGTCACTCCGCAGGGAGNGATTATCTGGCCCGACAAGCTGATGATGTTTTTTGCCGAAGACATATGCCCTCGGCACCCCGGCGAGACCATTATTTTCGATGTGAAGTGCAGCCGCTATCTGCCCGAAGTCGTTCGCGGCGCTGGCGGTGAACCACTGATGTGGAAAACCGGACATTCGCATATCAAGGCCAAAATCAAAGAAACGCAGTCACCGCTGGCGGGTGAATTCAGTGGCCACCTCTGCATTGTCGAGAATTGGTATGGCTTCGATGACGCGATCTTCTCGGCCGGTCGACTGCTGCAGNTGCTCAGTCAGACCACTGNTAGCGCTGATGCATGCTTTGCCAAGTATCCGGTCACCGTGACAACGCCTGAAATCAAAATCCAGACCAGCGAAGACCACAAGTTCGCGGTCATGCAACAGCTGGCACAGGTGGGCGATTTTGGCAGCGGGGCGATAACCCAAATCGACGGCATTCGTGTGGACTTCGACAACGGTTGGGGGCTNATTCGTCCTTCTAACACCAGCCCAGTGCTATCACTGCGCTTTGAGGCGGACACCGAGGCGGACCTACAGCAGATCCAAACNCTCTTCCAAACCCAGCTACAAAGAGTAGACAGTTCGTTGGCATTTCTATGAACATGCCAAGCGCCTGCACCCGANGTNTAGGTTCATTTGAGATCGAAGGAGCATGGAGCGCGCTATGACCGCATCCAAAGACAACATCACCAGCCAAGTACTGACCGAGGCGCTGCCCTACATTCGGCGGTTTCATGGCACGACTGTGGTCATCAAATATGGCGGTAACGCCATGACCGAGGCCGCNCTCAAAGACAGCTTCGCTGCCGACGTTGTGCTGATGAAATTGGTAGGCATCAACGTGGTCGTCGTGCACGGAGGTGGGCCTCAAATCGGTGAGCTGTTGTCGCGTCTGAATATNGAATCCGAATTCGTCAACGGTATGCGCGTAACCGACTCCGCCACCATGGATGTGGTGCAAATGGTGCTCGGCGGGCTGGTCAATCCCGACATCGTCTCGCTCATCAACACTCATGGCGGTCGGGCGGTTGGTGTCACCGGCAAGGATGGCAACCTCATTCAGGCAGAAAAAATGCCCATGACCATTGCTTCGAACGATGCCGTTGCCAGCGCACCTGAGATTATTGATATCGGCCATGTTGGCAGCATCACCAGCATTCAGGTCGACGTGCTCAACACCTTGGTACAGTCCGAATTCATTCCGGTCATCGCGCCGGTGGGAGTCGGCAAAGACGGTGAGTCCTACAACATCAACGCTGACATTGTGGCCGGCGCCATCGCTCAGGCTCTAAACGCCGAGAAGCTGATATTGCTCACCAATACACCGGGCATTCTCGACGCAGATCAAGCCACCCTATCCTCATTGAACAAAGCCGACGTTGAAGCGTTGATTGCTGACGGCACAATCAGCGAAGGCATGCTGCCTAAGGTGGAATGCGCTTTGAATGCGGTATCCAGTGGGGTTAATAGCGTCACCATTGTCGATGGTCGAGTGCCTCATGCCCTGTTGCTCGAGGTGTTCACCGATTCTGGTGTTGGCACTCAAATTCTCAGCGCCCAATCAGACCATGCCTAGAGCCAGTCGCAAACCCGAAATACTGCAGGCGCTGGCGCGCATGCTGGAGTCCAACCCAGGCGGCAAAATCACCACCGCCAAACTCGCCCAAGAGGTGGGTCTGTCTGAGGCCGCCCTGTATCGCCACTTTCCCAGCAAGGCGAAAATGATCGAAGGTCTGATCGAGTTCATTGAGGACACGTTGTTCTCGCGCATGTCGATCATCGCCAAGGAGCCGCGAACTCATGAGGCCAAATGCCATGACATCGCGCTCTTGGTCTTAACCTTTGTGGAACGCAATCCAGGCTTTGCTCGACTCTTTGTCGGCGATGCACTGCAGGGAGAAACCGATCGCTTGCGCGGTCGCATGCGGCAGCTACTGCACCGCATAGAGACGCAGCAGCGGACGATTTTGCGCGAGCTAGTCCTTGAGACGGATCCCTTGCCGGGGAACCGGCCGACGGTACTGGCTAGGGTTTTAATGACCTTGGTAGAGGGCCTAATCGTTCAATTCGTGCGCAGTGACTTCAAACAAAGCCCGACGGCTGACTGGGAAGCGAGTTGGCTCATTATCCGCATAGGCGTGTTCGGCGACGTAGACTAGGCGGAGCCTTCGCAGACACGTAGTCGGTGCTAAGCGAGACCTAAAAAGCGCAGTATTGCTGCGCATAGGCACCCATGGCCTGTAAGACTTCTGGCTCAGCAGCCGTGCGCTGCAAGTAGTCCAGCACATCACTCACGTGGGCAATACTGACGACTGGCGACCCCAGCTCTTCGGCCAGTTCCGCCACTGCGGTTTGTTCAGCCTCTGCCATGACCTCGGCACGATCTAATGCGATGACCACACCCGCAATCTCGGCGTCCTGTGCACGAATCAACTCAGCTGCACCACGAATGGCCTTACCCGAGGTAAGCACGTCATCGAGCATTAACACCCGACCGGTGACCGGCGCACCCACCAGCAATCCGCCTTCGCCATGATCCTTAGCTTCCTTGCGGTTATAAGCCATCCCCACATCGACGCCGCGCTCGGCTAGCGCCAGCGAGGTGGCAACGGCAATGGGAATACCTTTGTAAGCCGGCCCGAAAATCAGGTCGAACTCAATGCCCGACTGCAGCACCGCGTCGGCGTATGCCGCCCCAAGCCGCGCATAGGACGCGCCCGAAGAGACCGAGCCCAGATTGAAGAAGTACGGGCTTTGGCGCCCAGAATTTAACGTGAAGGTGCCAAACTTCAGCACATCTTGGCTGACGAGGAACTCGACAAAGTTCTGCTTGTCTATCATGGAGGTTGCTCTCGATCTCTTCGCCGGCCATCGCCAGCATTCATTTCCTTAACTGCCTGCTGCCAAAGCCGCTTGCTGCAGCCGCAGTAGCTCTTCGGTGCCTTTTTCTGCCAACTCGATCAGCGCAGCCAGTTCTGTTTTGGTAAAGGGAGCGGCTTCGCCGGTGCCTTGCAGCTCGATAAAACCATCACCAAGGCGCACCACATTCATGTCCGTTTCGGCATTGGAGTCTTCGGCATAGTCGAGGTCTAAAACCGGCGTACCTTTATAGATCCCTACACTCACCGACGACACGAACCCGATCAAGGCGTCTTCGGCGGGAATCTTGCTGAGCGCATCGGCCAAGGCCACCGCGCCGCCGGTAATGGATGCGGTACGCGTGCCGCCATCTGCCTGAATCACATCGCAATCGATGCGTATGGTGCGTTCGCCAAGTTTTTTCATATCAACCATGGCGCGCAGAGACCGGCCGATAAGCCGCTGAATTTCCACTGTCCGTCCGTTTTGTTTGCCTCGAGCCGCTTCGCGATCGTTACGGGTATTNGTTGCGCCAGGCAGCATGCCGTATTCTGCGGTGACCCATCCTTCGCCACGACCGCGCAGAAATCCAGGTACCGAATTCTCTACCGACGCGGTACAGATCACCTTGGTATCGCCAAATTCCACCAGCACCGAGCCCGCCGCATGCTTGGTGAACTGACGGGTAAAGCGAATCTCTCTCAGCTCATTGTTGGCTCGGCCACTGGGTCGCATAGGATCTTCCTTATGGTTGCATACCACTGTTGTAAAATATCGCTGCCGCTGACAGCGGGAGAACGCTAAGTGACTTCGAGGNACGACACAATAGAGGTGTGGTAGATATTTGCTTCCAGNAACCCGTAGCCACCGAGCAGATGCGTTAGTATGGGCGATGCAACGATCATTTTTCGACAAGCACTTTCTTAACGACGCTTTTTTCACAAAACTGGGGCGCCATGAGCAACGTTTTTAGTATGACTGGCTTTGCCGCCGTTCAGCATAAGTCACCCGAGTTTCTGTTGGTGTGGGAACTGCGCACGGTCAACCAACGATTCTTAGAAACCTCATTTCGGCTACCCGAGGCACTTCGGGGCATTGAGCAATCGCTGCGCGACTCGGCGAGGCAGGTACTGNCTCGCGGCAAGCTCGACGCCAGCCTAAAACTCGAATCTNAGNTAGCCGACCACACCTTGGCGGTGAACGAACCATTGCTCGAAGCGGTGCTGGCCAGCGCCCANGTGCTTGCGCAAAGAGCCCCTCAGGCCNCACCGCTATCGCAAAACGAGCTCCTGGCTTGGCCGGGGGTGTTGAGTCAAACCGACACAGGCAGAAACGATTTGNCCGAAGCCGCCATCGCACTCTTTGCGCAGGGCCTAGATCAACTNATCGCTGCCCGTGCTGACGAAGGTAGCAAGCTGCAGTCCATTGTGCGGGGCGCGTTACAGGATGTGAGTGCACAGCTTCAGCAACTGGAACCCCTCGCCCAGTCGCTACCTGCCATGCAGCGCCAAAAGCTACAGGATCGCGTTGACGAGCTAACAACGAAAATTGAGCCCGAGCGGCTGGCCCAAGAGGCGGTATTGCTNGCGCAAAAGGCGGATATACGCGAGGAACTGGATCGACTGCGCATTCATNTCACTCAGAGTTTGGACCTGATCAACGGGCAAGGCCCCCACGGGCGTCGACTGGACTTCTTAACCCAAGAACTTAATCGCGAAGCCAATACCTTAGGCGCAAAATCGGTTTGCGCCGAAACCTCGGCCGCCTCGATTGAGCTAAAAGTGATCATTGAGCAAATCCGCGAACAGGTGCAAAACATGGAGTGAAACGCTTCAGCAGCGCGCCAAATTATGGCGCTGCATCTGGGCAATGGGTAACCACCTCGATTACACTCAACCCAACCATAATTTCACGCCTGCACAGGCTCTGATCTGGGTGATAACTTAGAGGCGGCGCCAACAAGCATGCAAAAGAAGAATACGTAAGAGCACTATGCATACTGGCAACCTTTTCCTTGTATCAGCGCCCTCAGGGGCGGGCAAAACATCAATCGTTAACGCAGCACTGGCTGCCGATGCCAAGCTTGTTGTTGCCGTCAGTCACACGACACGGCCAGCACGAGGCGGCGAGGTTGATGGCAAGAACTATCACTTTATCGGCGACGAGCGATTTTCGCAGATGATCGATAGCGCAGAGTTTCTCGAACACGCCAATGTGTTCGGTAATCGTTACGGCACATCTAAGGCCGAGGTCGCCAATAAGCGCGAGCAAGGACAAGACGTCATCCTGGAAATTGATTGGCAGGGCGCACAGCAAGTTCGGCAAGCTATGCCACAAGCTACGGGCATCTTTATTTTGCCGCCCTCGGTCGAGGCGTTGGGGGAGCGCTTAACCTCACGGGGTGAAGATACTCAAGAAAGCATCGCGAAGCGGCTCAGCGAAGCAAAGCTCGACATGTCCCAAGCCCAGCACTTTGACTACTTAGTGGTTAATGAGGACTTCGATACTGCAATACAAGATTTTGTTGCCATCGTGCGCGCAGCGCGACTGCAAAAAACCGTTCAGTTGCAGCAACCGGCCGTGCAAGCACTGGTGCATTTTGATGGATAAACATCAGCGATCTTGTACTTATATGGGGCAGTATGTATTCTCGCAGCCCGTTCCCGGCACCTAATACGAGATTCTCATGGCCCGAATTACCGTCGAAGATTGTTTAGATCATGTTGATAACCGATTTGACTTGGTCATGCTTGCGAGCCGACGCGCCAGAGCACTGCGCAACTACAATACCGAGGCGCTTGTCGATGAAGAAAACGACAAGCCAACGGTCATAGCGCTGCGAGAGATTGCCAAGGGCGTGATGAGCCACGAGCTGTTGGATAGCCAAGAAATCTCGCCTGATGATGAAGAGGTCAACACAGATTTCAGCTTCTCAAATTTGAGCGCGGGCCCGTTGGGAGACAATGAGCCTGCAGCAAACTGAGGCTCACCAAGAGTCATACTTTGTCGCCCAGCTGGCGGCTGAGGCCAAACGATCTGACGTCGCGGCCCCGGCAACCATTGAATCTCTTCTATCCAAGCTTACCTACCTGAAAGACGAGGAAATCGACCTCGTCAAAGCCGCCCACGACTACGCGCGCAAAGCGCACGAAGGGCAAATTCGCCGCACTGGGCACGAGTACATTACTCACCCCATGGCCGTTGCCCAAATCTTGGCGAATATGAATATGGACCATCAGTCGTTGATGGCCGCCTTACTCCACGACGTTATCGAAGACAGTGAAATCAACCGATCCGGCTTGACTGAGCTGTTCGGTGATTCCGTGGCAGATATGGTGGATGGCGTTTCCAAACTGAGCAAAATATTCGCTAGCCGCGACGAAGCCCAAGCTGAGAATTTTCAGAAGATGGCCATGGCCATGTCCAAGGACATTCGCGTCATCATGGTGAAGATGGCTGATCGGCTGCACAACATGCGCACCATTGGCGTGATGTCCGATGCGCAGCGCAAACGCATCGCCCGCGAGACCATCGAGTTCTATGCCCCCATCGCCAACCGCCTTGGGGTGCAAATGATCAAAAGCGAACTGGAAGAACTTGCCTTTCGCGCGCTTTATCCACTGCGCTCCCAGCGCATTGCACAGGCCGTCATGGACGCAAGAGGCAACCGCAAGGCCATGGTGGACGAAGTACAAACCACCATTGCCGCTGCCTTGAATCGCGAAGGCATTGTGGCGGAGGTCATTGGCCGGCAGAAAAACATCTATTCGATTTATCGCAAGATGAAGACCCAACATAAGTCTTTCGCGGAAATCATGGATGTCTTTGGTTTTCGCATCATTGTGGATCAAGCAGATGCCTGTTACCGGGCGTTGGGGATTGTGCATAATCTCTACAGCCCGTTAGTCGCGCGCTTCAAAGACTACATAGCGATTCCCAAGGTCAACGGTTACCAATCGCTGCATACCTCACTCATGGGCCCCCAAGGCGCGCCCATCGAAGTACAAATTCGCACCAAGCAGCAGCACGCCGTTGCAGAAAACGGCATCGCCGGGCACTGGCTGTATCGCTCCAATACGGAATTCGAATCCAGTCAACAACGCGCTCGCCGGTGGGTTTCTGATTTGATGGAGCTTCAAAGTCGCGCTGGTAATCCCATGGAGTTTATCGAGAGCCTGAAGATCGACCTGTTCCCCGACGAGGTCTATGTATTCACGCCCAAAGGCGAAATCCTCGAACTGCCGCGCGGTGCCAGTCCAGTCGATTTTGCCTACTGCGTGCATACCGACATCGGTAATCACTGCATGAGCTGTCGTATCGATGGGCAATTGGCGCCCCTGTCCCAGCAGCTGCAGAGCGGCCAGCAAGTCGAGATCCTCATCGCCGCGGACAGCACGCCGAGCCCTGCATGGCTGAACTTTGCGGTTACCTCTAAGGCGCGTTCCGCCATTCGCAGCGAGCTGAAACAGCATCAGGCCGGGCAGTCCATCGCGCTGGGGCGCAAGCTCCTCAATCGTGTGCTGGGCGCAGCCAATACCAGCATTAACGATTTGGATTTTCGGCGCCTGCGCCGAGTTTTTTCTGAGCTTGGCGTACGCAAGCTTGATGAACTGCTGCAAAGCATCGGCAATGGCGACGTATCCGCGCACCTTGCCGCGCAAAAACTACTCTTTGCTGACAACCCCGATTATCAGTCCATCGCCGTTGAAGGTGCAGGGCCGGTGATCATCGCGGGGGGCGAAGGCCTAGTGGTCAGCTACGGCCGCTGCTGCTGCCCAATACCTGGGGATCATATCGTCGGCCACATGACGCCGGGCAAGGGCTTTGTCGTACATGTCGAAACCTGCAAAAACCTCAAGGAAGTGCGTCGTCGCAGCGCACACGAAATCACGCCGGCGCGCTGGACATCCCACGTCGAAGACGAGTTTCAAACCATGCTGCGTGTCAACGTGAAGCGCCGCAAAGGCATCATGGCAGAGATCGCCGCTGAGATATCCTCCTGCGATGTTGGTATGGAGAGTATCAATATTGAGGAGCGCAGCGCCGACATCAGCACCGTCAACGTCGGCATCACCGTGCGCAACCGCGACCATTTGGCCATGCTCATGCGGCGGCTGCGTCGCAATGCCACGGTGATCAATGCGGTAAGACACTTCAGCTGATCACAATCGCTGTTAGGCAACTCCGCCTAGCGTATCAACCATTCAAACCAAGGCAGATTTACCTATGACCGTTGAGCACTCGGCAAGCACCAGAGAGACGATTCAGACATCGAAGGCGCCCAGCGCCATTGGTACCTACTCCCAAGCGGTCAAAGTTGCGGCTGGCCAACTGGTGTTTATCTCCGGCCAAATCCCACTGGTGCCCCATGCTGATCCGGCGCAAATGGCCATGGTCAGTGACAACTTTGTCGAGCAAGCCCATCAGGTTTTCAAGAATTTGCGTTCGGTTGCCGAGGCGTCCGGGGGCACGCTCAGCGACAGCACCAAGCTCACGATCTATCTTACCGATCTCGGCCAATTCGCAGCGGTTAACGAGATCATGGCGCAATACATGAGCGAGCCCTATCCCGCTCGCGCTGCAGTTCAGGTATCTGCGCTGCCCAAGGGGGCGCAAATTGAGATCGACGCCATTTTGGTGCTGGGCTGATGTTGTTGGGCGCAAAGGGTTGAGACGAATCGAAGCCAAAGCATATGGTGGTTGATCCCGAAGGCAGCATCGCCCAGCTCAAAGGCATTGGTCCTAAGCTGCAAGAAACCCTGGGTCGCTTGGGCATTTTTCGTTTGCTCGACTTGCTCATTCACCTGCCCGCCCGCTATCAAGATCGCTCACAGCTGACGCCTCTTGGGGAGCTACGGGCAGGTGAAGACGCCTTTGTCGAAGGCGAGATTCTCGGTAGCAAAATCACCTTTGGCCGCAGTCGTGGTCTTGAGGTTCTCATCGGCGATGGTCAGCGAGAGCTACGACTGCGGTTCTTTCACTTCAACAAAGCCCAGCAGCGTTCGCTAGCAGATGGCAAACATCTTCGCGCCTTTGGTGGCGTTACCTTTATTGGCCGGCATCTGGCCATGGCGCATCCGGAATATCAGGTGTTTGAAGCACCGCCCGGGCCACCCAAGCCAGAACTGATTCCCGTCTACCCAACGACGCAAGGCCTCGGCCAAGCCCGCCTGCGCAATCTCACCAAAGCGCTGCAGCAGCTGGATTGGCCGAGGGCACCGGGCACTCCATTTGCAAAGCTGATGTATTTGCACCGCCCCGATAGCTTGGCTCGGGTAGCGGAGTTCAGCAAGGCGCTGGCGCTAGATGAGCTATGTGCCTATTACGTGGTCATGAAGCGACGAGCGCTGAAACGTCGTAAACAACAGGCGCTAGCGCTGCCGCGGAAAGACGGGCTGGGCAGAACGCTGCGAGACAATCTTGCCTTTGGGCTCACCGACGCCCAGCGTCGCGTCATATTCGAAACATTGGCAGATCTAGAGAACCACGTACCGATGCTGCGACTGGTTCAAGGCGACGTGGGTTCAGGCAAAACCATCGTTGCTGCATTTGCCGCGATTCGCGCCATTGAACACGGCTGTCAGACCGCAGTGATGGCACCCACGGAACTTCTCGCCGAACAACATCAGCTCAATTTCCAGCATTGGCTGGCGCCACTGGGCATTGAAGTGGCCCTGCTCACTGGCCAGATGACCGCAAAAAACCAGCGCGAGACCTTGGCACGTATCGCCAGCGGCGAGGTGCAGGTGGTCATTGGCACCCACGCCCTATTTCAAGACAAAGTGGTATTCCACAAGCTTGCGCTGGCCATCATCGACGAACAGCATCGTTTCGGCGTGCACCAGCGCATGGCCCTGCAGCAGAAGGGCGCCTACCCCCATCAATTAGTAATGACAGCGACACCGATACCCCGCACTCTGACCATGACGTTGTATGCCGACATGGATGTTTCGGTGATTGATGAACTGCCCAAGGGTAGACAGCCCATCACCACCCACACAGCAGCCCAGCCCAAACGCGTGGAGTTGATCGAGCGTTTGCGCAAAATCTTGGCCCAAGGACAGCAGGCGTATTGGGTGTGCACCTTGATCGAGCCTAGCGATGAAATTGAGGCCCTTTCTGCCGAAGAAGCCTTTGCTTTGCTTGCCAGGGAGCTACCAGAGTTTAAAGTCGGCCTATTGCACGGGCGCATGAAGGGCGAGGAGAAAGTCGAAGTCATGCGCGCCTTCAAAGCCGGCGAATATCAACTATTGGTGGCGACCACTGTGGTTGAGGTTGGCGTTGATGTACCGAACGCCACACACATGTTTATTGAAAATGCTGAACGCCTGGGACTGGCCCAACTGCATCAATTGCGCGGCCGTGTGGGGCGAGGCCATATAGCCAGCCGCTGCTTCTTGTTGTTCAAGCCCGGCGTAAGCCAAGCCGGACAGCATCGCCTGAACGCGCTGCGTCAAAGCCAAGATGGATTCTATCTGGCTGAGCAAGACCTCAAGCTCAGAGGGCCAGGAGACATTCTGGGCACACGGCAATCTGGCGAACAGAGTTTCAAAATTGCCGACCTGGCCGAGCATGCGCATCTTATGCCCAGAGTGGTGCAGCGCTGTGAGANCATGATGAACGCTGACCCTTTGAGCGAGGATGGCATCTATCTCGCTGGCCTGCTGAACACCTGGGCCGCCTCAGACAACGTCCACCTATCGGTCTAGGCCACGGCGCTTTGCTGCTCTGGTGTATTAAACACCTCGCGNTCCAGCTGGTCTTCTGAGGAAGCCACGATGGTGGCAACCGTCGCATCCCCAGTGACGTTGACCGCGGTACGCAGCATATCCAGCAAACGATCAACGCCGATGATTAAGGCGATACCTTCCACCGGCAGACCGACTTGATCGAGCACTAAGGTCAGGGTGATCAATCCCACACCGGGCACGGCGGCAGTGCCAATGGACGCCAAGGTTGCAGTCAACACCACCGTGAGNAGCGCCGTTAGACCTAAGTCGATCCCNTAAAACTGGGCAATAAAGATAGTCGCCACACCCTGCATGATGGCGGTGCCGTCCATGTTAATGGTGGCCCCCAAGGGCACNGCAAAGGACGCGACGTTATTCGGCACCCCAAGCTTGTGCTCCACGGTACGCAGCGTTACCGGTAAGGTCGCGCCGCTGGAGGACGTGGAAAATGCCACCAACAGCGGCTCGCGCATTTTAGCCAGAAAGGCTAACGGGCTAAGCCCAGTGAGCGACTTCAGCAGCAGCGGATACACCAGTGCCGCATGCGCAAGCAGGGCAATAACGATAGTCGCAAAGTACATGGCGACNTTGGCTATTTCCGCCAAGCCCAAGGTCGCTCCGAGTTGGGTCATCAAACAAAAAACGCCAATGGGCGTGAGCACGATGATCATGGTAATCAAGCGCATCATGACTTCGTTTAAATCCACGAAAAAGGCGCGCAGCTTCTGGCCGCTAGTGCCGGCCCTGCTCAGTGCCAGCCCAAACAATAGGGCAAACAAAATCACCTGCAGCATTTTGCCGTCGGCCATGGCGGCAATGGGATTGCCAGGAACGACATTGATAAAGGTGTCTTTCACGCTGGGGGCGGTTTTCGGCTCAAAGGCCGTTGCAGCCTGCGCCTGATTAGCGCTCTCGCCACCCAGGCCTGGATCCGTGGTGAGGGCAATAAGCATGGCCATGGACACCGCGATGGCAGTGGTCAGTAAATACAGGCCAATGGTTTTACCGCCAAGCCGGCCTACGCTGCCGGTGTCACCAAGGCTTGCNGCGCCGCATACCAAGGAGACGAAGACCAAGGGCACGACCAGCATCTTCAGAAGGGTAATAAAAATTTTACCGCCGGCATCGATGACGCCGTTGAGCGCAAAGGCATTTAAAAAGTGATCTTCAGGTAANGCGATCCACTGCAATAGAGAGCCCAAAACTAGGCCGAGCCCCATGGCGATCAAAATGCGCTGCGTTAAGCTCATGCGACTCCAAATATCAGTGCTTGGTAGGCACTGGACTATAGCCTAAGCAGCGGTTGAAGAAACGCAGCTCACNGCGCGGACCTGCGTTTATGGCGAGACNGTCGCTCCATTCGCTTTTAGCCGATCTCNATCATCTCGAAATCTGCCTTCCCCACGCCGCATTCGGGACAAATGAAGTCTTCGTCGACGTCTTCCCACGCCGTGCCTGGCGCAATGCCCTCGTCTTCGTAGCCTTCTGCTTCGTCATAAATCCAACCACAGACGATGCACTGCCATTTCTTCATAGTCACTTGCTCTNAGTTTCAGGAAAAAATTCGAGGNCCTCAGAGCGNCGGTACGCTATAGGCAGCAAGATCAAAAATCAACGATGGCACGGTGACCCGATACTGACCTCGGTGGAGGTGCATCGGCTAAATCAATACACTGGGACNCTATAGACAGCAGGACCTACCGACACTTTGACCACTGATACCCCATCGGCATCCATGGATGACTATCTGCGCTTGATGCGCCTAGATCGCCCGGTGGGCACGCTATTGCTGTTGTGGCCCACCCTGGCGGCATTAGCGATGGCGGCCAGCGGCTTACCCCCGCTGGAACTGATCGTCATTTTTACTGTCGGCACCTTTGTGATGCGAAGCGCAGGATGCGTGATCAATGACTATGCAGACCGCCATGTGGATGGCGCGGTGAAGCGCACCAAGGAGCGCCCCTTGGTCACCGGCGCGATCAATGAGCGTCAGGCACTGCAACTGTTCGCAGCATTGGTGCTAAGTGCAGGCGTGCTGATTCTTTTTCTCAACACCACCACCAAGTTGCTGGCGGTTGGCGGCCTCGCCCTTGCCGTTACCTATCCCTTCATGAAGCGCTACACCCATCTGCCCCAAGTGGTGCTTGGCGCGGCCTTTAGCTGGGGCATTTTGATGGCTTGGTCGGCGCAGGATTTAGGCGTTCCCAAGGAGGCGTTGCTGCTGTTTATCGGCTCGCTATTCTGGATTGTCGCTTACGACACTCAGTACGCCATGGTCGACCGCGACGACGACCTGATTGTCGGCATCAAGAGCACGGCAATTTTATTTGGCGAGCTGGATCGCTTCATGATCGGTGTACTGCAAACCCTCGCGCTGGGCACCTGGTTTCTACTTGGTGTCAGCCTCGACTATCAACACGGCTTCTTTATCGGCCTGATCCTCATCACTGGTCTGTTTGCCTACCAGCAAACCCTCACCCGTGATCGCTCTCGAGACGGTTGCTTCGCGGCGTTCAAAAATAACATCTGGGTTGGCGTGGTGCTGTTAGCCGCTACGCTGCTGGAAGTGGTCTAGCTGAGCGGGCCGTGAAGATACTGCAGCTACTGGCCGGCCTTAGCACGCTGACCGCCGCGCTGGTTCGGCCTTTGCGGTGGCTGAGCATAGTCATGGTGCTGCTCACTTTTGCCATTGTGATACTGCGCTATGCCTTTAACAGTGGCGGCGTGCTATTGCAGGAGAGCGTCATGTACCTGCATGGCACGCTTTTCATGTTAGCTATCGCCCTAGGCATTAGCGACAACACCCACGTGCGCGTGGACATTCTCTACAGCCGACACAGCCCTGAGCAGCAGGCGTGGAGCGATTTAGTCGGCCACCTGCTGTTTTTGCTCCCGGTGGCCGGTTTCATGATTTGGGTATCGCTACCCTACGTAAGTAACAGTTGGCAGATTCTTGAAGGCTCCAGTGAGGTCGGCGGCGTACCCGGCGTATTCTTGCTCAAAACCCTGATTCCTCTGACCGGTGTCCTGCTGTTTTGCCAAGGCATCGCTGGCATCGCCAATATTTTGCTGGTCAAGCTGCGATGACGGACAACCGACTATCATGAGTCTCACACCACTGGCTCTGTTTGCTGTCACCTTTGCTTCTTTGTTGGCGGGCTATCCGGTCGCTCTGACGCTCGCCGGCGTCGCCCTGATCTTCGCTTTTGTCGGCACCCTGACCGGCGCGTTTAACCCGGCAGATCTGGGGTTCGCGGCGGGCAGGTTGTTCGGCATCATCACCAACCAAACACTGATCGCCGTGCCTCTATTTGTGTTTATGGGGGTGCTACTGGAAAAAACCCGAATCGCTGAAGATTTGCTGTCTAACTTATCGAATTTGTTGGGTCGCTATCGCGGTGGCCTCGCCATTACCGTGATCTTGGTTGGCATGCTGATGGCTGCCAGCACCGGTATTGTCGGCGCAACCGTCGTCACCATGGGACTGATGTCCCTGCCGATCATGCTGCAGCGCGGCTATCCCGCCAATTTGGCTACCGGCACCATTTGCGCTACCGGCACATTGGGACAGATCATTCCGCCGTCTATCGCCTTAGTGCTGCTTGGCGACGTGTTGTCTAACGGCTACCAACAAGCCCAGCTCAACATGGGCATTTTTGCGCCTAAATCAATTTCGGTTGGCGATTTATTCGCTGGTGCGATTATTCCCGGGCTGTGCTTAGTGGTGCTATATCTTGGCTACATTTTGCTTCAAGTCGTCATCGCACCCCAATCTATGCCGCCTGTCGAACGCAATGAAAACGTGAGGCTTGCGCCGGTGTTTGCCGCGTTGGCACCGCCACTGCTGCTGATTGTTGCCGTGCTTGGCTCCATTTTAGGTGGTTACGCAACGCCAACCGAAGCCGCCGGTGTTGGCGCCTTTGGAGCGCTGCTACTGGGTCTCGCCTATGGTCGGATCAATAAGTCCGTGCTATCGCAGGTGGCTAGCTCGACACTGTCCACCACCGGCATGGTGTTCTTTATTTTGGTCGGGGCGTCAATCTTTTCATTGGTATTTCGCGGCTACGGTGGCGACGAAATGGTGCAGGCGCTGTTCGAGCAAATGCCCGGCGGCATGTGGGGCGCCCTTGGCATCGTCATGCTGGTGATCTTTTTGCTCGGCTTTATTCTCGACTTTATCGAG
>PBTJ01000015.1 GCA_002726925.1 Gammaproteobacteria bacterium
ATTTGCCGCATCGCGACGTGAGAGAGACAGCTCTCGCCAGTAGCCAACCACGTAAGGCTTCAGGAATGGCCAGGTGCGAGCAAAAATCATCGTGATGGCGACGAAGCCCTTTTCTGCCACACCACTGTCTTTTGGATCTTCGTTTACGGGGCCCCTGCCAAGGAACGGCAGCGCGTTAGCCCGAATCGAATTGCTCATGCAGGCCCCCCGACGCCTATCGGATCAGCCTATAAAGTGCAGTCGCAGTGGGTCAACGCCGGGTTTTACTAGTTCACCCATAAAGCACCCAACGGCTTAGTCAACTGGTCGCGGGGAGACGGTGCGACGCTTGTCAGGCTGAGCGGTAAAATGGGGGAAATCTGTGGCTCGAGCGTTGCGTTTGCGCCGCTAAAGTCCATACGCTGCATCGTGAAATTTCAGGGAGGTTAGAGATGGTACAGATTACGTCAGACTACGCTGAGCGAGTTTATGCGGGCGTGCTTGGCAAGGTGATCGGTGTCTATCTGGGGCGACCGTTTGAAGGTTGGTCCTACGAAATGATTCAGAAACGCCTTGGCGATATCGAGTACTACGTGCACGATAAGCTTGATGTGCCGCTAATCGTCACCGATGACGACATCGCTGGAACCTTTACCTTTATCCGCGCGCTGGAAGATCACGGCACGAATCCCGACATTAGCCCGAAAGACATCGGTGACAGTTGGCTCAACTACCTGATTAAAGACAGAAGCGTGCTCTGGTGGGGCGGCCTAGGTCAGTCTACCGAGCATACGGCCTATCTGCGTCTGGCCAATGGCATAGATGCCCCGATGAGCGGGTCGATGGCCATGAACGGGCAGGTAGTGGCGGAACAAATTGGCGCTCAGATATTCATCGACGGCTGGGCCATGGTCGCACCCGGAGATCCAGACCAAGCAGTGAAATTTGCCGAAGCCGCAGCTCGAGTGAGCCACGACGGTGAGGCGGTTTATGGCGCGAAGGTACTGGCAGCCATGGAAGCCATGGCGTTTGTGGAAAAAGATATCCAGAAACTCATCGATATTGGCCTTAGCTATATCCCTGAAAATTCGGTGATCGCAAGAATGATTGCCGACCTGCGGTCGTGGCATGCGAGCGAAACGGACTGGCGCGTCACCCGAGAATTGCTTGCCGCCAACTACGGTTACGACAAATATGGCGGTAACTGCCACATGGTGCCGAATCACGGCTTGATCATTCACTCGCTGCTGCACGGCGACGGTGATTTTTCTGANACCCTGAAGATCGTGAACACCTGCGGTTGGGACACCGACTGCAACTCCGGAAACGTCGGTTGTCTGATGGGCATACTGGTCGGTGTCGACGGCATCGATGCCAGCATCGACAAGGGCATTGATTGGCGGGGGCCGGTGGCGGATCGACTGTATTGCCCAACGTCGGACGGTGACCGATGCATCAGCGATTGCGTGCGCGAAGCCACGCAGATCATCAACATGGGTCATACNCTTGGCGGAGCNCCGCGTTTTGCACCGAAGCAAGGTGCCCAGTTCCACTTCAGCTTCAAAGGCTCAGTGCAGGGCTTTCAAGTGCAGTCCGGCACAGCCCAGTTGAGCAATCCCGACGGCGACGCCTTGCATATTTCTGGCAAGGCCGGCGCGCGTATCGGCACACCGGTGTTTGCGCCGTCCTTGGAAGTTGCTGATTATTTTGAAAAGGCGCATTACAAGCTCATGGCGTCGCCGCGTATATTTCCTGGCCAGCATGTGTCTGCAGGTGTCTCCTCGCCTGATGCGAATTTATACATCGCCTATTACGGTGAAGGTGATGAGACCTGCTATGTCGACGTTGATAATCCCGACGATCCACTGAACCCCTCAATAAATGTGCCGAAGGTGCCGGGTCCAATTTTTGAGGTCGGCCTGCGCCTCAATAAAGATGTTTCTCTTCAGCTCANTCATGTGGGTTGGCAGGGAAATCCCGAGGTGACCTTTGAACGACCCCAGCACAAAGGTCTGATGTGGAAGCGCGCTTGGGTCGACGCGGTGGACCAACTTNTGGGCTGGAGCGAGATGTTCCGTTTGGTGCAAAACGAAGGCCTCGGCATGATCTCCCAAGGCACNCGCGAATGGACAAACTATGTTGTCAGCGCAGATGTCACACCCCATCTCGTCTCGCGCGCCGGNATTGCGGCGCGGGTTCAGGGGTTAACGCGCTTTTATGCACTCATGGTAACGGTCGACCAGAAGGTGCAGCTGGTCAAAAGCGTGCATGAAGAAAGTGTGCTGGCCGAGGCCGATTTTAGCTGGACGCTTGGTGACACCCTAAACATGAGTTTGCGCGTGGATGGCGATGAGCTGGTCGGCGAGATCGACGGCACCGTCGTGCTGACGGCTAAGGATACTTCGCTGGACAGTGGCGCGATTGGTTTGGTCGTAGCAGACGGTCGCACCGCGACGAATAAGGTTGCAGTTGCACCGCTGAGTTANTGACGACAACCCTGAAAATATCAACAGGAGCAGCGAATCGATGTTAGACACTTTGTTCTCTATGAACGGCAAAGTCTGCGTGGTCACGGGAGGCTCGAGCGGCTTGGGGAGCTATATGGCTCGGGGTTTTCTCGAAGCCGGGGCAGAGCGCGTTTACGTTACCGCCCGCTCNGCGGAAACGCTGGAAGCGAAGGCNCAGGAGCTCTCTGCGATAGCATCAGGGGAGTGTATTNCCTTGGTTGGTGACCTAGCGACGATAGCCGGCGTCGAAGCCTTAGCGTCGCATTTGGCGGAGCGCGAGCAGCACATNGATGTACTGGTCAACAATGCAGGCTTAGGTACCGGCGGTGCTTTTGACAAAATGAGCGTTGTCGATTGGGATCGAACCATGGACATCAACACGCGCTCGCCGCTGTTTTTGACCCAGGCGCTGCTGGGTTTACTGAAGGCTAGGGCCACGGTAGATGCGCCCTCAAGCGTGATCTTTATCAGTTCTGTGGCGGCAAGCGAGATCTTTGCTCACGTCATGGCTTATTCGACGAGCAAAAAGGCTGTAGAACACTTAACGCCCCAGATCGCANTAGCGCTGGCCGATGATCACATTCGGGTAAACGCCATCGCGCCCGGTCGCTTCTTCTCAGAAATGACTCGGGGTGCGTGGAAGGATCCAGAGGCGGAGTCATATAAAGCGGAGCTGCAGCGGTTGCCAGCGCATCGCTACGGCGATATGCACGATATCGCTGGGGTCGCCATCATGCTCTGCAGTCGGGCTGGTGCTTACTTTACTGGCGAAGTGTTGAATGTCGACGGTGGCCATCGGCTGCGTCGCTAACCAAACTTGGGGTCAGGGTCGGTGGGCATCGGCAAACCGACAGGTGCGCTGTGCTAGGTCAGAAAGGCGACAGTCCTCGTAGCCGCGCACAGCGCTTTGTATTTGATCGTTGAAGACGCCCACCCACTTTTCAGGCAAGGCTTTGGCGCCGAGGATCAGCCCGATGACTGAACCCGCGGTGGCTCCGGTGCAGTCGGCATCCCAGCCTCCTAATACCGTGGTGACAATGGTCTGCTCAAAATCACCCTTGCCATGGACGAGACCCATGACGATCAGCGCAGCGTTATTGATGGTATGCACATCGGGGTAGTGGCCAAACTTCTCGTTGACCAGCGACCAGGTGTCTTGCCAGTCATCGTTTGCCTCGGCCCAAGCCATCGTGTTCCTTATCGCCTGGGCCAATCGACAATTTGCTGGAATTTCGGATAGCGCAATGTCAATTAATGCGTTGATGTTGCTGGTAGCAAAGCTCGCGGCAAGCAGCGCTGCCACAAACATGGCGCCGTAGACACCATTCTTGGTATGCGAGATTGAAGCGTCGCGAAACGCCATTGCCGCGGCTTTCTCCGGCCAGCCCGGTGCGACATAGCCCCACATGTCGGCACGGATTTGCGCTCCTATCCACTCACGAAAGGGATTGTTGGTCATAGCAGACGAGGGCGGAAGCAAATCGTTNATAAGATTTCGATAGGCAACCCGCTCTGCGGTATAAACCAGATTATAGGGCAGGCGATTTAGCCAGGCGCTGCCTACATCTACCGACGTAAAATCTCCTGCATAGTCTTCCAGAATCGACAGCCCGAGAATGGTGAAGTCCATATCGTCGTCACGCGGCATCAGCGTGATGTTGCCTCGGGTGCAGTCCATACCGCTGACGTAGAAGTTCTCTGGATGGTTTGCGGGAGCCCCTTTGCCCGCTGGAATGTAGTTGTCCAGCGGCAGCGCATCGTAGTGGCGCAGATACTCATCGATGATTTGCTTAGGCCATTTTTCGACGGGTTTACCCAAGGCGCAGCCCGCCGCCCGGCCTAACCAGGCACCGTATATGCGATCAAATAAATCGATATCTGCGGCAAGCGCGCAGCGTCTTGGCCCATGGGGTCGCGATGCTCTTATGGCGTCTAGATCGGTGGGCTCCTCGAAAGGAAAGGCAGCATCCGGCGTCAGCGCCGCCAATTGTTCAAACAGTGTAAGTAGCTGCGCATCGTTGCCGCCGGTTTGAGCCGCCTCAATTTGCGTAACCAGATTAGGCTCGACCACACAGCCCTCCGCGAGGCGTTGTTCCAGCTCAAAACCAATAAGCGCGCTAGGACGTTCCCAGGGTTTGCGCATCACTTATCCTTTGTGTTCTGACGATTGCGGGCATTTGCTCACGAGCGACAGATTCATTGCCAGAAGCGCTCAGATTTCATCCAGGTGCGAACCGGATACAGTTCGCCGGTTAATGCATCAGAGGCCGGGGACGCCAAAAACAGTACAAGGTTCGCAACGTCCTCAGGGTTAGGTGTCAGTTCCAGTCGCGGTATTGCAGTGCCTTCGTCATCCGTGTCCGCTGGTATGATCCCATATTGCTTCATCTCGTCGGTGGCAATGAGGCCGGGCAGAATGCAATTGACGTTGATGTTGTGCTTTGCCCATAGGCAGGCGAGGTTGTTGGTTAAACTGATCACGCCCGCCTTGGCGGCAGAATAGTGCAGCTGATACGGATTGCCCTTGCTGCCAGCGGTGGACGAAATGTTAATAATTTTGCCGCCTTGTTGTTTGATCATTTGTTTTCCCACGACTTTGCAGGGCAGAAAAACGCCGGTGAGGTTTTGATCCACGACGTTCCGCCATTCATCTAGCTGCGTGTCTTCGGCAGCCGAACTGCGGCCCCACCGTCCAGCGTTATTGACCATGACATCTACCGCGCCAAAGGCGGCGACGGTCTGCTCGATCAGATTGTTGACCTGCTGCTCATCGGTGACGTCAACCTCGATGGCTGCGGCGCTGTAGCCTTGTTCGCGCAGGCCGACCGCCTCGGCCTCAATTTTGTCGCGACTGCGGCTAGCGACAACCACGTTGGCGCCAGCAGCTGCGATGGTCGCGCACATCTGTCGGCCAAGCCCACCGGCGCCGCCGGTCACAATGACGGTTTTGTCTTGCAGCGAGAAATTTGACATGAGTTGTTCCTTTAGGCGATGCAGCGCTAGGGCTGAATGTTGGATTGATAACTGTTCAATGACGCAAGGCAGCCTACAGTGTGCTACCAAGCACTGGTATCTAGGCTGCTCAGCATGGGGTCCATCACGTGTGTCAGCAAATGTTGCCGGAGCCCGGCATAGTCCTCGCGCTCTATCAAGTTGTGTAGTTCGCCAGGGTCCTCGGCCAAATCGTAGAGCTCAATAGGTTCGCGCGTCTTCGCATCCGCCGAGAGTTTGTGCTCGTTCGTGCGCACCATGACAAAGGCAGACGGCGGCAGGCCCAATTCGCTCAAGACCGCTTGGCGGTCTGAGGTTGCTGATTCGCCGCTCAGCACCGGCGCGATCGATTGGCTGGGACTGTCTTGTAGTGGTGCTGCCCCGCAGATATCAATCAGCGTTGCGACAATATCGAGATGGTTCACCAGTGCATCGGTACTGCCTTGGCCCCGACCGTTTGGCGGTCGAAACACACAGGGCACATTGATCGCGCCTTCGTAAAAAACTTTTTTCGCCAGTAAACCGTGATCGCCAAGCATCTCGCCGTGATCCGAGGAAAACACAATCCACGTGTTATCCAGCAGTCCCCGGTCCTTTAGGGATTTTACGATGGCGCCAACGCAGTCATCGATCAGAGTGACCTTGCTGTAGTAGTTGGCCTTGAGCAGTTGGTTTTGCGCCTTGCCCATCTTATGCAGTTTGTTGGGCGCATGTTCTAGCAGCAATTGCACATGGGGCGACAGGGGGCCGGTGCGCTTGCCGCGGGCTGAAACCGGCATGTCGTCGGGGTTATACAAACGGCGATATTCCGGCGGCGCATCCCAAGGATCGTGTGGCCCGCCGAAATTCACCTGTAGATAAAATGGCTTGTCGTCTGGGCAGTCCTGTATCCATTGTTGCGCGAGACCACCGATAAAAACATCGAGATGATCTTCTGTTGGTAACGGCGTCGGTGGCAGTTCCCAGGGAAATGGCCTTGTACCGCGTAGGTACATCTCGAAGTATTGGCGATGAGCGTCGAGTAAACCCCGTGAGGCTAAGTGATCGGTATAGCGCGAATCGGTCAGCAGCGATTCTGATGGTCCAGTCGTTTCTCTGGCGTCGACGAAACCCCAGTCGAGCATTTCCTGTTCGTGATCGCTGGCGTGTCCCTCGCCATGGCGCCACAGGTGTGTCTTGCCGACGATGCCGGTGCGGTAGCCGGCGTCACGAATGTTGCGCACGTGACTTTGACCATAGCGCAGTTCTGGGTTCGCGAATGCCCAGACACCGTGCTGATGCACCTGATAGCCGGTCATCATACTGGCGCGAGCAGGCATGCAAACCGGGGAACTGGTGTAGCAACGGTTGAAGACGGTGCCCTGTGCGACCAGTTGGTCTAAGTGCGGTGTGATCGCGACCGGGTCACCTGCGTGTCCCATGGTGTCTGCGCGCTGCTGATCGCTGAAGATAAATACTATGTTCGGTCTAGGCATGAATCGCTCGCCTCAATCGACGCACTATCCCACAACGTATTCGCCCCGGGCAAAAGATTGCTTTTCGGCGCGAGAATAAATTACCCCAGAATCTGCAGTGTTCGAGGGGCGCAGATTGAGAGTCTCGTGCGGGGCTTTATTCTGCCTTGCCCGTGTAGAAGCAGTTAAAGCCCCGGCGCGGCGTGCCGTTGTGGTTGGGTCCGGACCAATGCACGGTTGTGGACTGAAACAACAGCATGTCGCCGGCGCTCATCGACGCCTCAACCAGGTCGGGATGATCCGAGAGGTCGTTCGCTTGATGGGGCTTCAAGTAGGAAAATTCTGCCTGACGTCGGTGAGAGCCCTTAAGAAAATGGATGCAGCCGTTATCTCGATTGGTATCGTCCAGGGCGACCCAGATGACCCCGCCGTAGATCGAATCGATATGCGGATAGACCTCTTCTTGGGTGGTGTTTTTGGTGAAGAAACTCGCCGTTGCCGGAATGGGCCTGGTGCCAAGGAGTTCCTGCAGTAGCGACACCTGCGGTCCTGTATTGAGCAACAGCGCAAAGAAGCCGTCGGCTTTTTCCAGTCCCTTCGTGATGTTGGTATAGGTAGGCGAAAACTCCGAGCGTTGGTCGAGGATCTTTTCTGCACGGCGGCAAATCTCTGCAACGGTCTCTTGCGGAAAAAAACCGCGGGCGATGGCAAAGCCATCCTCTTGGAATGATTGCGCGAGTGCGCTGCGTTTTGCATCCTGCATCGGTGGTTATTTCTTCGCCGGAAACTCTGCTAAAACTCTACCTATCGCCAATAAAACTTTCACATTCGCAGAATCAGTTTCCCCCCAAATTCAGAAACCTTGTGCGATGGATATTCGTGCTCCGCGATCAGCAAGCCAAATCCTCGGTCCAGCAAATTTGGGTGACTTTGAAAGTGCCAAGCGCAAGTTGGTGTTTGAGAATCGCTTACGATGTCAGCTGACTATGCTGAATCAAGCTGGAGGGGTTGTGCTGGAATTGGGCGTACTTGCGGATGACCTGACTGGGGGCATGATGGTGGCCAGCCTGCTCGAAGCCGACGGTATCCGTTGTCCGCTGGTCAGTTCCGTCGAGGCCTTGGCAGCTCTCGATCCGAGCACTGCAGATGCTGTGGTTTTGGCACGGAAGATCCGGCTGATTGAGCCCGATTTGGCCGTAGCCGAGGCACGCGCCGCAGTCGAAGCGATGCAGAGGCTTGGCGTTCAGCGTTTCTACTATAAGTACTGCGCCACGTTTGATTGCACCGATCGCGGCAATATCGGCCCCGTGGCGTTGGCCATGCTAGAGGCAAGCGGCGGCTCTCAAACCATCTTTTGCCCGGCGTTCCCGCGTCATACGGTGACGGTTTTTCAGGGCCGAATGTTCATCGGCGCGACACCCTTGGCGGACTCTTTTAAGAAGAACGATCCGGTCACGCCCATGCTCAATTCTAATCTGGTTGAAGTACTCGAACCGCAAACGCCTGAGGCCGTAGGCCTGATTCCGCATGGTGCGCTCGTTCAGGGCACACAGGCCGTCCAAGCGTTGCTCGCGAAGGAGAATGCGCCGAAGCTATATATTGCCGATACAGCAGACGATGCCGATCTCGAGCGACTCTGCGAGGTGGTATTGGATTGGCCGTTAACCACTGGCGCAGATGCCTTGCCGGTATTCCTCTCGCGCGCTTGGCGCGCGCGCCAAGGTGTGTCGCTGAAGACTTCGCAAAAGACTGTTTTGTCCGCGTCTCCTGGGCGCGAGGCGATCATCGCCGGCAGCTGTGCTGGACCGACGCTACGGCAAATCGAGCACTTCGGCGAGGAGCACCCGGTGTTTCATGTCAATCTGCTTGAATCGCAAAACGCCGATGCCTGCGTCGAACAAATTCTCGCGTGGGTCGACAATCAACCAGCAGATCAGCCGCTGGCGATAGCCACCTCTGACGAGCTTGAGGGAGTGGAAAAGAACCAGGCATCCCTAGGTCGGCAGGGCGCTGCTGCGTTAGCGGATCGCATCCTCGGAGAGGTGGCGCGCGGCCTGTATGCCAAGGGTTTTAGAAAATTCGTCGTCGCTGGAGGAGAAACTTCTGGCCAGGTGGTCAATGCTCTGGGTATCGCTAGAGTAGAGGTATCCGTGTTTGACGAACTGGGTGGAGGCTACTGCCATCAAGCGGCACCAGAGCCGGTATCGCTGGTGCTCAAAGCAGGGGCGTTAGGACAGGCCGATTTCTTTTTTCGGTCGCTAGAGCGAATGCGCTTGGCAGAACAATATTAATTTTTGAGGCAGTCATGACACAACAACTAAACGAAGCGACATTACGGGCACAGCTCGCCGAGCAATACCAACATCTCGAGGCAATCGGTCTTAACGAACTGTCCTCGGGCAACGTGAGCTGCCGTCTTGGCGANAACATGCTGATATCACCNTCTGGGGCAACGGGTTCTAACATTACACCCGAGCATGTGGTGGAGGTGACNCTCGACGGTGAATGGAGCGGCGAGCGTAAACCCTCCAGTGAGTGGCGGATGCACGCAGCCATTTACAAAGCGACNAAGGCNCAGGCAGTAGTGCATACGCACTCTGACCACTGTGTGGCTCTTGCCTGCCAAGGTCGCGGNTTACCCGGCTTTCATTACTTGGTGGGTTCGTTTGGCGGTAGCGATGTGCCCTGTGTTCCCTATTCGACTTTTGGTACCGAACAGCTCGCCATCGATGCCGCCGCTGCCTTAGACAAGCGTTCGGCTTGCCTTCTAGGCGCCCATGGCATGATTTGTCGCGGCCGTGATCTCGCCAGCGCGGTTGCTCTTGCTCACCGTTTGGAAATCATGTGCCGCCAATACTTGCTCGCCTGTCAGCTCGGTGAACCCTANTTGCTGACCAAGAATGAATGGCGAGAGTTTTTTGACCGCGTAAAGCAGGTCAGNTACGGGTCATTTATTTAGGCAGGCGAAAATCTCAGGTACTCGCCGGCTAAATGGGTGAATGCCATGGTCGGCGAGTTGCCGGCGTAAAATCATTGCGTAATCTGGTCGCGCAGAAAAAGGTGAGCGTAAGCATGATTTCATTTGACGGTTGTCGCGTTGTCGATTTGAGTCCGCGAATTAAGGCTCGCGTACATCGCGTGGATGGCTCGATCGAGGAAGGCACAACAGATCCCTACAACAAACCNTGGGTGATGCAGGAAGGCCGTTTCCCCGGNGACAACTCGTTATTCACGCTGTANTCGGCGCCNGCGGACGATGCAGTCTGGCANCAGGAACGTATGACCTCACATAATGGTGCTCACGTTCAGGGTGGCAAGGGGCATATCGATCACTGGCCTGGTATGCCTGCAGACATGCAGGGGGTTTGGGAAATGCCGCTGGAAACTTTTGTGGGTCCAGCCTCAGTGGTGAACCTAGACCACCTTGAGCCGCAGGCCGGCGAGCAATCCGCCCACTACCCCCTTGGCGAAGGCTACAAATTAACTAGTCAAAGTGGCGATCTGCGGGGGCAGGAGATCTTGCCCGCGCATCTGGCAAGCGTTGAGCAGGGTGACATTTTGTTGATGACCAGCTGTTANGAGGGTCTGCAGCAACCGTGGCTTTCAGCGTCGACGGTGACGTGGCTCATCGAAGATNGGCACATTCGAATGCTCGGCTTGCAGGCGACGGGCGTGCAGTGGCANTACGCANTGAAGGCTGAAGCGCCGGCTAACTCGCCGATCAGAAGAATGCTACTCGGCGCCAACGTACCTATCGCGCACCCCTTGGTGAACATAGATACATTGCAACAGGGGCGAGTCTTCTATTTCGGCATGCCTTTGAATACGCCGAAAATGGAGGCGAGCTTCATACGTGCGATGGCGTTAGAAGCGCCAGATGCTTGAGGTAGCTCAAGCGCGCAAGCATCTAAATCCAAGTCAACAAAACGGCAAAATGACGAGAGACCGAATATGACGCCAGCGATGTTCGAAAATTTGAGTAAGGGCAAAATCGTTGATTTAACGGTGGAGCTTGTATCGCGCCTAACGCGACTGGACGGCAGCATAGAAGCGGGCACGCGAGACGTCTACAACATGCCTTGGATTGTCGAGGAGACCGTTAATGAGCGTGACGGCACCATCGAACATCTCGTCGGTACGAACGAGGGTACCGTCGCTGAGTGGCCGATTGGCGGCTTAAGTGGGCATATGGGCAGTCATATTCAGCTCGGTGTTGGGCATAACGATAACTGGAGCGAACTGCCTGACGGCATGCTCGGCATCTGGGACATGCCCTTGCAGACCTATTTTGGAGAAGCAGTGGTTTGCATGCTCGATCACCTGAAGGGCCAACCTATCCTGCCGGAGCATCTGACAAACGTGAAGGAGGGCGATATCGTACTGCTGGGCAGCAAGTGGAGTGGTGAGGACCAACCTTGGATCGAAGGCGATACCGCATTCTGGCTCGCAGAAGAGAAAAAAATCAAAATGCTTGGGGTAGGCGTACCGGGTATCAGCTGGGAAACCAATACAGACGCGCCTGAGCCCAACAACAGTCCCACTCACCGCGCCATGACCGGCAACAATATTCCAATTGTGTATCCGTTGGATAACCTGCAGACGTTGACTCAGGAACGCGTGTTTTTTCTCAGTCTGCCGCTGAACGTCGAGTCGATGGAGGGTACTTGGGTGAGGGCCATTGCCATGGAGGACGAGGCTTAGGACCTGCAGTGCATCCTAGGCGGGTAGCCAATCCGCCAAACGACTTCTTGCCAAGCTACTCCTCGTCATCGTGAATAGTCACGATGCCGGAATCACCCTCAACCGTAATGGTTTGACCATGTTTGATGCGCTTGGTGCCATCGCCTACGCCCAATACCGCGGGTATTCCATACTCTCTAGCCACAATGGAGCCATGGGCAAGAATNCTGCCCACATCGGTGACTAAGCCGACGGCGTTAGCGAATAGCTGAGTCCAGGCCGGCGTGGTCAATGGGCTAACCAAGATACTGCCGGCGATCATATTGTCGAACTCAGTGGGGCCAAGAATAACGCTGGCCTTGGCAGTAATGATGCCTGAGCTGACTGGGAAACCGCGCATCACGTTGCTGTCGTCATCGTTTTTGATTTGNGTCTCCTTGAAGGAGATCGATTGCATGGCGCTGGCCTCAGCAGGCAGCGTGCCCGGCGGGTGGTGAAGTTTACGTGCCTCTCGCAGCGTGCAGCGCTCCTCNGCGAGTTTGCCGAGCTCTGGCAGGGNTCGGCCCGCCTTGCGCGCATCTAGCGCCTGCTCGAGTTCCTCGCTGACCAANAAGTAGGCATGGTCTGGCACGCGTAAGGTCCCGTTAGCCACCAGGCGTTGCCCAAGCTCATTAACCATGGGCCGCAATATCGACCAGGTGTAGCCAAACCGAAAGGCGACTTCCTCGCGGATGAAGTTGTATTTCAACGCCAGCCANAGCCGAAAGCGAAATTGCCAGTAGTTCAGGCCACTGAGTAGCTCGGAGATTTCGGCNAGTTTCTTCTCACGGATTGTCGCGGTTTTTTGCGCTTGGTTGCTTGGATCATAGTTCTCATCTCGCACCATCCCCTTGAGCGTTGCAAACAGCGCCGACGGGTCTTCAACTTGGGTCGGCTCGATAAAGTCCATGCTGTAGCCTTGATGACCATAGGTGGCCAAGTAGGCGTCGATGGCTGCAACTACATCGACTGCAGCTGCTTCATTGCGCAGTGCATGCAGGAGAAATTGCGACGGAATGCTCAGCACCAGATAGCTCAGCTGCTCGCTTGCCCGAACCAGCTTTGCGATGGCAAAAAGGTCCGCATTGGCTTGCATGGCCTTGGATTCGATACCGGTCAAGAACTGGCCGCTGATGAAATTATGATCGGGTAGGGTTTCACGCAGAAAACACTGCAGCTGATCGTCGGTAGATTTCGCAACCCCGAAGGTGTGGCTGGAATCAGCTGACCAATAGCGGCCTTCCTCAATGCCCATCTCGACCACTGCGGACAGCAGGGTTGCGTCATCGGCTGCCTTTACGTCGAGCGTTCGCCATTTTTCCGCTATACCCTCGAGGCGGGGAAGTGTCTCTTCGTACCAAGACTTGAGCTGCTTGTCGTTGACGGTCGTGTTGTTGAAGGCGATGTAGGTCGGGTTGTTGCTCTCCGGCAACACGATTGAGCCATCGATCTGGTCTGCCTTTTGCGTTTCATACCACGCGTCAAAGCTCGCNTGGTCGTCGGCACTCAATTGNTCTCTGAACGGTTTGATGTCTGCAACCGCCGCATCTTTCGCGGCAGCCTTGCTCTTTTTGATNTGCTCAGCAAANGCACTGTACTCCGCCGCTTCAATTTCTTCTTCGGTGATCGCACGGGTTTNNNGTTGCTGCTGCNTACGCTCGTCGGCCTCCTTGATAATCTGNGGCCAATCAAAACGCTGGTAGGCATAGCCATTGACGGTAACGAACATGGGGCCGCCACCGACCATGAGGCTTTTGGGCCGCGGCGATTCTAGGCCTCTGGTCAGGTAGAGCTCCTCAAACAGTGGCGAAATGGGCTCGGGCATGTTTTCAACAATCTGCCGTCGGCTGACAAAACGCGCGGGCGCAGTTGGTTCCCAAACCACATCAATGGGCTGGGCGCCTAGATTGGTAATGGGCCTTGATTGCAGTAGGTGCAGGGTTCCGTCACAAAAGGCCCACTCGATGTCCTGCGGCAGCCCTTCGTATAGCGCTTCAATCTGCAGTGCCGTCTTGCAGAGTTCGTTGAGCTGCTCGGGGCTGATGGACGACTTGGATCGATCTTCTTCAGCGACGGATTCCATGCGTACGCCGTTGTCGCCGTCTGCGACAATCTGTTGTTCCTTGGGTCCTAAGAGTTCTTGTTGAATGCTCAAATCTTCGCGATTGATGATGTAGGTGTCTGGCGTCACTTGGCCGCTAACGACGGCTTCGCCAAGACCGAAGCTGCCGTTGATGATGATTTCTGCCCGCTCGCCAGAGGCCGGATTGGCAGTGAATAAAATGCCAGACACGTCTGAAGGCACCATTAGCTGCACCACAACGGCCATGGCGACGCTGTCCTGATCGATGCCGTTTTGATGTCTGTAGCTGATGGCTTGGGCAGTCCAAAGCGACGCCCAACAATCTTTCACTGCGGCAACAACGGCGTCTTCGCCGCGCACATTAAGAAACGTCTCTTGTTGGCCAGCAAAGGATAGCCCTGGCAGGTCTTCTGCATTGGCAGAAGATCTCACAGCAACCGGTGCGCCTTCACCCTGCTGCGCCTGTATCTCGGCGTAGGCGGTCTTGACCGCCGTGACAATGGCAGCGTCCATGCTAGCCTGTTGGATCTTACCGCCGATCACGATGGCGCATTGATCGAAGGCTGGATAACCATCCTTGAGTTGGGGCTTTGCATCGCTAACGATTTCGGTCTGTAGGCCGTTATCGGCGATAAACGACCGATAGGCATCGGCAGTGACAATGAAGCCTGTTGGCACATTGAATCCCTCGCGAACCATTTTCGACAGAGACCGGCCTTTACCACCAACCCGTTCGAGGGCGTCTTGGTCTGTCGCGAGGGATGTAGTAAACATAAAGGTAAGTTCCATAATCGGCGATTTGCGGGCAGACGTAATTATTGCTGTAACGGTGCCCTCGAGAAACTGTCGCGGTCGGGAAGATCACCCATTTAGGGTCGCGCGAGCGGGTCTGATGCTAGGTTTGCTGACTGACTTAACAAACACACTGGTTTGCAATGAATCCCTTTTGCACGCGCAAACCACCGAGAACAGAGAGCGTCCATGACCCGACAATATGCTGAGTTGCACCGACCACAATTTCATTTCACTGCGGCAAAAAATTGGCTAAATGATCCCAACGGGTTGGTTTTCTGCGATGGCGTCTGGCATCTGTTTTTTCAGCACAATGCGCAGGCGACGGTCTGGGGCGAGATGACGTGGGGTCATGCGATCAGTCGTGACCTACTGCATTGGCAGCAGTTGGAGCATGCTCTGTATCCTGATGCCATGGGCACGATGTTTTCCGGATCAGCCGTAGTCGATCACGACAATACCGCTGGTTTCGGCCCGGGCACCTTGCTCGCCTTTTACACCGCAGCGGGTTCACAGGTGAGCCCAGCCAAACCCTTTACCCAGTGCCTCGCCTACAGCACCGATGGCGGCTATCAATGGACAAAGTTCCATGACAATCCTGTCGTTGATTGGATCGAAGATGATAATCGCGACCCGAAAGTCATCTGGCACGCTGCCAGCAAACAGTGGGTAATGGCCCTCTACCTAGCAGATGATCGGTATGCGCTGTTGGTGTCGACGAATGCTCAACGGTGGCGGCAAATTCAGGAAGTCGTGCTGGCTAACGATACCGAGTGCCCTGATTTTTTCCCGCTACCTGATGAATCTGGTGTGGAGCGCTGGATTCTCTGGAGTGCCAGCGGGCGCTATCTTGTGGGTAGCTTCGATGGCAGGAAGTTCGAGCCCCTGACACCGTTGCAGGTGAGTGAAAGCGGCTTTAACGGGTACGCAGCCCAGACCTGGAGTAATGCCCCTGACGGTCGATGTGTGCAGATCTCGTGGATGGCAGGGGGCCTCTATCCTGAGATGCCTTTCAATCAACAACTCTCCATCCCGGTGGAGCTAAAGCTCAAAGGCACCGGCGCGAGCGCCGTACTGACGCGTCAACCAGTGGCCGAACTTAACGCTCTGCGCGGCAAGGCATTAGTTCATACGAATAGGAGGATTTCGCCCGGCAAGCCTTTCACTGCAGATACCAAGGCAAGGCTATTCGATGTCTCCTTCACCGTATCCACAGGGTCAAGCAAAGCCCTCTATGTGATGGTGCGGGGACAGACCTTGGCTTTTGATTGGGCAGAAGCGAATCTGAACCTGGTAAATGGCAGGCCCCACAAGCTTGGACTAGCAGAACAGTCGGTGCGCTTGCCCACAAAGCCGGGATGTGCGGCACAATTGTCTTGTCGGCTAATCGTCGACCTAACGTCGATCGAAGTGTTCATCAATGATGGCGAGGTGTCGGCGTCATTTTGTTATCTGCCCGATGCCCATACCGATCCGCTGGTTTTGTATGGCAGCGGTGATGCCCAAACCCTAGAGCATTTGGCGTTATTCGAGCTGAGATCGATATTTGAGCAGTAGGTATTGAGAGCTTGAGCATGGTTGGTGTCGGACCAAGAACAAAAATGGGGGAGCTTTTTCCTCCCACATTTTCATTCAGAAAGAGTGATCAATAAGCTGAAGCGATGAAGGTCTTGGTGATTAGCGATGTACACGGCAATGCCGAGGCACTGCGTGCTGTGATGCGAGCCGAGCAAGACGCGGACGCATCGATTTTTCTTGGCGATGCCTTGCTGTCAGGGCCACAGGCAAATGAAACCCTTGAACTTTTGGGTCAGCTGAACCCGAGCATTGCCATTCGCGGCAACCACGATGANGATGTGCTNGACCCGAGCACCTTTCGCGGTTGGCCGGCCGAGTGGGTGGCGCTCAACGAATGGATTTTGGCTGATCTCGATGCTTCGGCGATTACCCGCATTGAGTCATTTACTGATGCTGGCGCCTACCAGTTCGACGGACGATCGGTCTATCTGCACCATGGCGATCTGGGCAGCCGAGATCTGGCTGCGGTCCCCGATGCCGAAGACCATGTGTTCGATCTTCTTGGCGGTGGCAGTGATGCGAACCTCGTGCTCTTTGGTCATACTCATGTGCAGTTCACGCATCAAATCGGGCAGNGAACCTTTATCAATCCCGGTAGCGTCGGTCAGCCGCGCTGCGGCGTCCTGCACGCTTGCTACGGGGTATTTCAAGACGGGGCTTATGAAGCACGTCANGTGCAGTACGANCCGGCGCCGTGGATAGCTGCGCTGGATCGAATCGACGTACTTAATGACTTTCCCGACTTTAAGTCGTGGTTGTCTAACGGTCTGTTAACGGGTTATGGCATCGGTAAGCGTGAGCCCTGGACGCGCTATGCCGATCAGGGCTACGCCTAGACACAGTCACAACCGGGGACGGATCCACAAGAGGGGNAGCATGGTCGACGCAGCGGCGCNTTCNGGTCAAACACACTCNANAGAATCGTCCGGGGAGTCTGGAGAACTGAAAGAAGCCTTTCGGCTGGCCCTGCGCTGCTGGCCCTACTATCGCGCGCAGGCGAAACATCTGGCNACCTTCGTACTGATCAACACCATACTCGGTGCTTGTGTGCTGGGCGCTGGGATCATTGGCAGCGATCTCATCGAGAACAAAATCATCATGGGGGAACAACTGGAGCCTATGCAGGCGACCATGTTGCTCCTGGACAGCGAGTACGTCGCCAGTGCCGGCGCTGCTGAAACCACNCTGAGTGCCGACCAGCGCAGGGAAGTGCGCCAAAGAGTCATCGCGCTGGCGGGCGTTTTGGCTGTGCTGTTGATGAGTATTAGCGNCTGCGTGTGGTACTACATGATCTGGATATTTCAGCAGGTCAATCAAGACTTACGCGTGGAAATGTTGTCACGGGTTGAGCGCTTGTCGCTCCGATTTCACAGCGACTCTAAGACTGGAGATGCGATCTATCGTATCTACCAAGACAGTGCCACCATCGTTAACGTGCTGCTGTACATGGTGATCTCCCCGCTTCGGGTGGTCGCTTGGGCGAGTTTTGGTATTTTCGTGTTGCTGCTTTTCTCACCTGCACTTGGNTTCATGGTCATGCTCGCTGGCATTCCTACCTTGCTGCTCATGCGCTACTACATTCCAAAAGTGCGNCGGGCGGCGACGCTGTCGAGAGAGTGCAATAGCGNCCTAACGTCGAGGATTCAGGAAACTTTGGCGGCGATTCGAGTTGTGAAGGCGAGTGGTGCAGAAATTCGCATGATGGAGCGCTTTCAAAACGACTCGCAAAAGGCGCTGGATGCGGCCTTCGANATGCGCAAATACATTGCATGCTTGACCGTGGGTGTCGCAGTGATCGGACTCAGNTTCGTGTTCGTTGCCGATTACTTTATGGCGGTTTGGGCGATGCGCGGGGAGCCCACGTATTTTGGCGGCGGTATCGCCTTGGTGGGTTTCGCCGTATGGAACTTGGGCGCCTTTAAAGCGGCATCCTTGCGCGGCGAAGAGGCCTCGGCGCAGATTTGGGAGCTCGCCTTTTACTGGTGCACGGTCCAAGACTTAGTCGCTGGCTTAAAGCGAGCATTTTTCNTGCTGGATCTGGAACCGGAGGTTGTCGACGTCGCAGAGCCTCAGGCNTTTCCGCAACCGTTGCGGCAGGTGCGTATCGANAATATCCGCTTTGGCTATCAGCCAGATCGTCCGATTCTTCAGGGTGCCACGCTAGCGGCGAACACCAGCACCGTGACGGCGATAGTCGGCGCCACCGGCTCAGGCAAGTCCACGCTCATGTCGATGCTGTTGCGTCTATATAACCCGGACNGCGGCGCGGTGTTCATCAACGATACACAATTGAGCCAGATGTCGACGCAAGACGTCAGAGCGAATGTCGCCATCGCGTTGCAGCAGAACGTTCTTTTTGCCACCAGCGTTGCTGAAAACATTCGGTATGGCATGCGTGATGTCGACGAGGAACGCGTTGTTGCCGCGGCCAAGGTGGCTTGTGCAGACGAATTCATTCGCACGCTTGCAGATGGCTACGACACCGAGCTCGGCGAGCGTGGAGGCAAACTGTCTACCGGTCAACGGCAGCGAATTTCCATTGCCCGGGCAATCCTGCGCGATACACCAATTCTGATCTTGGACGAACCTACCGCGTCGTTGGATGCAGAGACTGAGCGTCAGGTCATGACCAACCTTGCGGCATGGGCCCAATCTCGCGTGGTATTCATCATTACCCATAGGCTGTCGACTATTCGCAACGCCGATCAAATTGCCTTTCTCGAAGATGGTGTGGTCAAAGAACTTGGCACCCACCAGCAGNTGCTAGAGCGGCCTGGGCCCTACGCCGAATTTGTCGCAGCTGAACTTGGCACCGATAAAAAGCAGGTTGCTCCCANTGAGTAACGCGGCCAAGAGTANTGCAGAGCNNTACGACGACCGCATCGATGTCGATACCGACCTTACTTTGGCAGATACCTTTGTCTTGATCGGCCGNTCTATCGGGCTGCTGGTAAAAGTTAAGAGGATATTTGCNTACAAATTTATTTTTGCCACGGTTGCCTTACTACCGGCGCTGATTTTGCCGTGGTTGCTGAAGATTGCGGTAGATCAGGTGATCTTGCAGCAGCCCATGGATCCCAGCGTGCGTTTCCCACCCTTCTTGGATCCGTTTCTCAACCTGATTCAGGGCATGACGCCCAATGAAATCATGATCGCTCTTACNACNTTGTCTCTGGCTCTTTTGGTCCTCTTCGGTATGCGCGCCATGCCAAGTATTCAAACTGANCGCGGTGGTTTGCCCGAAGGTCATGATGCGGCGACTCAGTCCGAGCAAGCCCTGTCGGCGGGGGGCAGTCAGACCAGTGGTATTTGGGGCTTGCTGGAAACCTTGCTGACGATTCGCATGACTCAGAAGTTGGCAAACAGTCTGCGCACCAGTTTGATGGGTCGACTGACGCGGCTGGAAATGACGACGCTGGACGATCAACGCATTGGTGATTCCGTCTACCGCATCATGTACGACGCGCCNATGCTGCCGGAGATTTGCTACAAGCTCACCGTGGCGCCGCTGCTGCTCCTGTTCGGCGCGGTTTTTTCGCTGTGGATGATCCAATACAGTTACGGTTCGATCGCACCAGAGATCGTTTGGTTGGCTGCCGCACTGATGCCCATGACCTTGTTACTTACCGCGCCACTGTCGGGTATCGCTCGCCGCGTTAATCAAGCCAGTCGCGCTGCCGGTGCCTCGACCACTAATCAGATCGAGCAAAGCGTCGATAACATCAGCGCCGTGCAGTCGTTGGGCGGTTCACAAGTTGAATCGGAGAATTTTGCGAGCAAAAGTAAGGAATCTTTTAAGCGACATCGAGTNACGTTTTTGGTCGATCTGGCGGCGGTTGCTCTGTCTTACGCTGCGCTGATCATTGCGTTGTGTTTGGCTTTCATACTGACCACCGACAAAATCATTGCTGGGAGTCTTTCCCCGGGCGACTACGCGGTGCTGACGGGGTTCTTCTTCTTGCTGGGCACCAATGCACGGCTCGCCGGCAAGTACTGGATCGAGCTGCAGCGCAACGTGGCGGCGGTGCGCAGAGTGTTTTTCTTCATCGACTACACCACAGAGCTGCACGATCAATCGGTTCCCCTAGCGACCATCGAAAAGAGTGTCGAATTGGAGCACGTTGGCTTTGCCTATCCCGATGGTACGCAGGTGCTGCGCGACATCAGTCTTTCGNTGCCGCTGGGCGAACTGGTCGCAATTGTCGGTCCAACCGGCGCTGGCAAGACAACNCTGGCTTATTTGCTGCCGGGCTATATCAAGCCTTCCCANGGCAAGATTCGTTTTGACGACCTCGACCTGATGGATGTTGGGGTTGATGAAATACGCAAGCAGGTGACCTATGTGTTCCAAGAACACATGCTGTTGTCTGAAAGCATTCGCGACAATTTGCTGCTCGCAAACCCTGATGCGAGCCAAGNGCAGATGCTTGAAGCCTGCCGAATCGCCGGCGCCATGGATTTCATTGAGCAGATGCCCGATGGCATCGACACCATCATCGGTAAGGGTGGCGACACACTGTCCGTGGGTCAGAAGCAACGCCTGTCGATTGCACGAGGCATCGTGCGCGACACGCCGGTGCTGGTGCTCGATGAGCCAACGGCTGCACTAGACCCGAAAACCGAAAATGCGCTGGTGGAAGCCTTACGCAATACCGCCAAAGGTCGATTGGTGGTGGTCATCGCGCACAGGCTGTCGACGATAAGAGAGGCGGATCGCATTATCTTTCTCGAAGACGGGCAAGTGCGTGATGTGGGTAATCATGAAGCTCTCATGGCGCAGCCTGCGAGCGCGTATCGAAAATTCGTTGAACTNCAAAANACATAGGACAGACATGGTTATTGAAGANCCNGCAGACATCAGNGGCATCGTTGAAGAATATGGACTGCAGCNTCACATCGCTGAACTTGACGAAATCGGACTCACGGTGGTCGACCAAGAGACCCTGCGGGTGTCTGACGCTTGGATCAATCAGCTTCGGGATGGGATTTTGCGCGTGGGTGAAAGCCGCGCCGAGACGACCTTTGAGCTAGATAAAAATCCGACCAAAGCCTTCACCGGTCGCCCAAGTGAGATCGGCCATATGATTTTCTCCCACCTTGTTTACGAGGATCCGGTGTTCGTCGATGTTTTGACTCATCCGGTGAAAAAGGCGCTCATGACGCATCTGCTCGGTGTCGGGCATCGCGTGGCGGTCAGTGACGGCTGGATTAAGTGGCAGACGCCAGAGGATTGGCCTAGTGAAGAGACNACGGGTTTCCATGCAGATCAAAGTGTCGTNCCCGCGCCTTGGAACTGGCAGTTGCCACATATTGCCAACATGAACTGGACGCTAACGGAGTATTCCCGAGAGGATGGGGCGTTGGCCTATGTGCCAGGCAGTCACCGCTTGGAGCGACTGCCGGAACTGGGCGAAGCACTGCCCCTTGCCATTCCAGTAGAAGCGCCGAAGGGATCCTTGGTGATCTTTAATGGCGCTCTGTGGCACGGCTCATACCGCAAAACCACACCGGGTTTGCGGGTTACGCTGATTGGCCAGCACTGCCGACCGTATATGCTGCCGTTTCAGGATTTTAAGGGAAGAATTTCCGAGTCAACGATTACAGCGAACGATGACCCAATCTATCTGCGTAGCCTGCTGCGGGAAGACGAGGATCAAATGCATGCAGCACCGAGCTAGTCCAACGCCGCGCTATGTGCTGCTTGCCGTCTGCGGTAGGGCATAACGACTCAAGAATGACCAAATGGTTTGATAGGTTGGCCGCTCGTTGAGAGTGGCCGGCCATGCATGAGTGCCGGCNAAAAGCCGATAGTGCTCAACCGTGGCATTTTGCTCGCATTCGGCATANACAGCGTGCNGTTCACTGGATGACTGGGCAGTTTTGACGGTCCTGCACCCGTAGCGCAAGCGCCAGAATTCNACAAGAGCGGGCACGTCGTGCATGGTGCCGACAGCGGGCCAGTTCTTCCAATCCCATGTGCTTGCGTAGGCGATGATAGGGTCTTTGACGCCATGAATATGCATCAGAGGTACATGGCGTTTGGGGTCACAGTGCGTTGGTCGAACCGGCATGGTGCCAGCGAAGGACGCAATGGCGGCGAAACGATGNCTCAGGTGACAGGCCAGTTCGTAGGCAAACATGGAACCGAGAGAGTAGCCCACCGCATACAGCCGATCAGGATCAACGATATGCCGTCCGGCAATGTCGTCGATGATGTGATTGATGTACTCGATGTCCTGATAGGCATTGGCCGACGTGTTGAGTTGCCAAGCCCCCTCGTTGTCTCCTGCGTACTTGCCCACCGGCACAGCGAGGACAATGCCAAGCTCCTCGGCCAGTGCCTGCCACGCAAACTGCTGCGGAAAACGCCAATGACCGGCGTCGCCGCCGTTCAGCAAGAACACGAGGGGCATGGGCGCGTCGGGCGCACCATTCGGGGCAAACACATAGTATTCGCGATCTGTCGCACCTACCGTGATGTCGATGCGCGGTAGATGCTGGCCATATTCTCGGGTAACCCAAGAGACATACCACTGATAGCCGAGCGTCGCGAGGACGACGATGCCAATCGATATAAGGCCAACACGTTTGAGGCGTTGCTGCATGCTTGGTTTGCGGTGCTTTGTGGTTGCGGTTGCGGTTGTGGTTGTGGTGTTGGCGCTGGCAGTAGAGCCGAAGTCACGACCGATATGAAGCTCTAGGCCGCTCAGCTGCGCTACGCCCTAATGGCTGCGGTCCACACTTCTGGTGACGACAGCCATTTTTCGGTGTCGTTTTCTCGGCGCCCATCCCAGCCGCCAGCCACATAGAGTGTGTTGTCGACGATGGAGGCAGCGGGAGAGGAAATGGGTTTTGGGAGCTTGGCCCTGACCTGCCACTCGCCGTCGGCTTGCAGCGTCAAGATATCGCCGCAAAAGCTCTTCTTCTCACCTGCCGGAGTGTGGTGTCCGCCGATCATCCAGATGGTGTTTGCATGGACAAAGGTCGCCCCCTCGGAATGTGAGTGGCCATAGGGCAGGGGCGGGCCCGCGCGCCAGGTGTCTGTAGTCGGGTTGTAGATATCGACATCGGTTTGATCAAGCTGTTGCGAGTCATGATTGAATTGGCCACCAACTACGTAGATCTCTTCATTGAGCACCGCGACAGAAAGTTGGTTGCGTCCAACGGGCAGGGGAGCGACCTCTACCCAGTCGGTTTTTTTGCCATCTCGCCAAGCGGCGAGATCGAGTACCCAATGATCCTGAGAGTCGGTGTCGCGGTCGGCCATCAAGCCGGATATGTAGTGCAGGTTGTCGCCAATACGCGCCAATCCGCCACCGGCTCGTGGGCCGGGCAAGAGCGGCGCGGCGGTGTAACGATCAAGCTCGATATTGTAGTGCCAGACTTCGGCAATAATATGATCCTTGCCCGGGTGTACCTTGTCTTTCATACCACCGGCGAACCAGAAACCTGATTCCCCGGGAACGAGATTGACGTGCGATATGGCGCTGGGTAAGTCCTGCAACCGCTGCCAAGTTTGGGTCTTGGGGTCAAATACATGCAGGCACTTGCTCGACATGATGTAGTTCTCGTAACCGCCAAGAACGTAGAGTTGGTCGTCAATGAGAATGCTTGCCGGCTCCCATTTGGCGACGGGCATGTCCTGCAGTTGCCGCCAATCAAGTGTGTTCGTTACTTCGCTCACTGTCATCCTCCTAGCCAAAATGCCGTTAAACGGTCTTTATTGTTTTGGAAATTGCCGGTCCATAGCGGCGATTAGGTCATTGCACCGTGTTTCCAGCATGGCCCGTGAATCGCTGCCATCGCAAAAAATATACAGTTCATTATTGCGTATACCGTTGAGCACTTGTTCGCCCACGGTATCTGCGGAGACCGCGATGTCTTTGAGCCATGGCATGGTTTCTCTGCGTGCTTCAATCTTCTGCGTTTCGGTTGGCTTCAGGTCCGGATAAAAGATTGGCGTGTCCACCACATGGGGGCACAGGACCGAGGCCGAGACGCAGGTCCCCTCAAGGTCGTTACGCAGAAATTCCGAAAACCCTACGGCGGCAAACTTGCTCGTGCCATAGGCGCCTTGAGAGTGATGGCCTTGAATGCCGCTAAACGAGGCCGTGTTAACGATATGGGCTGGTTCTCCGCGTGCCAGCATGCCTGGTAGGAAAACCTTTACGCCGTTAAGTGGCCCCCAGAGATTGACCTCGGTCACGCGCCGCCATTTGTCGTCGGCGGTCTCGAGTATTTTGCCGCCGCCGCCAATGCCCGCGTTATTGCACAGGACGCTCACGGGTCCGGCGGTGGCTTCGATTTCGGTTCGTGCACGCTGCAGCGACTCGATATCTGTGGTGTCTACTGCAAGGGCCAGAATATTTGGCGTGATCGCGCGCAGCTGCTGCTCGGCATCGCTCAGTCTTTCCGGCTGAATGTCAGCAATGACGACATTAGCCTGTGCCTTGGCAAGGGCCTTGGCGATGCCCAGGCCGACGCCGCTAGCACCGCCGGTGATAAACGCTGTCTTGTTTGCGAAATCCCGCACGGCGCGGCTAAATCACAATTCCGCGACTTTGTTGTACTCGATGAGCTCGAAGTCAATTTGCGCGCCAAGTCCTGGCTCCTGATGCGCATGCACCATGCCGTTCTTATCTACTTCAATGTCTTGTACCAGACCGTGTTTTTGTACTTCGTCGGGCAGTAGCACTTCAAAGTACTCGCAGTTCTTCACCGCCATGATGAGGTGCAGGTTGGCAACGTTGTTTAACGAGTTACCGCCGTGGTGCACCTCGTAGTTCATTTGGAACGTTTCTGCCGTGTGTGCGGTCTTCAGACAAGAGGTTAGGCCACCCTTGATTGCAACGTCCCCGCGCAGATAGTCCGTGGCGTTGTGCATAATCCACGGCGCGTAAGCCTTGGGGCCGGTGTTGGGCATTTCGGTGGCCATGAGCGGGATTCGCAGATCTTGCTTGAGTTTGATGTAGCCATTGATGTCGTCATAGGCGAGCGGGTCTTCATACCAGTAAAAGTCCAGTGCCTCGGCGGCTCGCCCTACTCGTAGGGCATCCGGGTAGTCGTATGACCAGGTCGAGTCCAGCATGATTCGGTAGTCATCGCCGACTGCTTTGCGCACCGCCTCGCATATCTTAATGTCCCACGCCGCGATGGCGGGCGGATGAATTTTGTACGCGCTCCAGCCCGCTTCTTGGTAGCGAACGGCTTCTTCTGCGTATTCTTCGGTATGCTCGAAGACGGCGGAACTGGCATAGGCGGGCACACTGCTGCGATAGGAGCCCATCAATTTGTGTATCGGCACGCCTGCTGCCTTCCCTGCCAGATCCCAAAGTGCCACGTCGATCGCGCCGATCACCCGCAGGATTGGGCCCATGGCCCAGTTCGTCATGCGCTGAAAGATCTTTTCTCGATCCAGAGGGTCTTGCCCTACCAACATCGGCTTGAATCGTTCAATGATGGTGTTGGCGTCGTTGCCTAAAGAGCTAAGGGCATTGCCGAGAAAGGCGTGCCCCTCGATACCCTCGTCGGTGATGATTCTTACCAGTGCCATATGCGTGGAGCGCGTACCTGAGCTCTTCACGTTGAGGGTGTAACGCGTTGGTGGAATATCCTTCCATTCCCAGACAGTAACTTTAACGTCGGTGATTTTCATAAATGCTTCCCTTATGTGCCTGCTTTAGGCGTAATTCCAACGACTGGGCGTGATCTGCGTCAGTGCGCCAGTGTTTGTGTCGATCGCTTTCTTCATCTCTATTGCCGTTATGCCTAGCTAGGCATGGGACATGCGTCGGCCAGTGACTGGGACCACGCCTGGGTAATAGGAACCTTCAATCTGATCGCCGTCGAGCCGCCCTTCAAAATCGACAGTAAAGTCCCAGTCGCCTTTGTCGATGGCAAAACTGAACTTGAGTTCGCCATCGTCGAGGGAACTGGCACTGATGTTGAACGGCCCCAGCTCGTTATCGACCAGATAGATGGTGCCCTCACTGAGTTTGAGTAACTGCGCACCCCAGCCCGTATCCAGTTCCCAGATACCTGAGGCCTCGCCGGACAGTGTTTCAAACTTGGGCGCTTCCTCGCTGGCCGACATTGCTGCGGCGACGGCGACGGTGCGCTTGGCAAGCTGCGACAGGGTGTTGTTATTTTCACCGCGCACGGCTGAAATAAGGCGATCGTTAAGCACTTCGGTCCATTTGCTCGGCAGTGCCTTGGCGCCAAATTTCACCCCGAGGATCGACCCCACCGTGGCGGCATTGCAGTCGGTATCCCACCCAGCCAAGGTAGTCACGACGATGCCTTGCTCAAAGTCCGCGAAACCGAAATACACGCCTAAAACAACCAGCGCCGCATTATTAATGGTGTGTACGCCATGGTAGTGGCCATAGTGCTCGTTAATGTTCTCCCAAACGTTCTGCCAGTTCGGCGCGTTCGTGGCCATCTCTTGCTGGCACCAAGCTTGCGTTGCGCGGATTGCGGCGGCCAGTCGACTGTCTTTGGGAATCTCGCCTAGCCCCGCATCGACAATGCTGTCGGCATCTGGCGCTGCGAACGCAGCTGCGATCATCGCGGCGACGAACATCTCGCCGTAGACACCATTTTTTGCATGAGAAATGCTGGCGTCCTGAAAGGCCAGTGCGGCGGCCTTTTGCGGTTGTCCCGGCGCGACGTAGCCGAATATGTCGGCACGAATTTGGGCGCCGATCCATTCTCGAAAAGGGTTGCGAAACAGTGCCGAGTGCGGCGGCCAAATGCCTAGGGCGAAATTTCGATAGGCGACCTTCTCGGCGGTATAGGTGAGCCCAAGGGGCATATGCGCGGCCCAGGCATTGGCGATGGTTCGAGGTGAAAGCGCCGCACCCTTGCGCTCTAAAGCCAGTAACCCAAGTACGGTAAAGTCCATGTCATCATCGCGNTCCATGCATTGGATGTTGCCGCGGGTGCTAGATTTGAGCGCGTTGGCGATTAACCGTTCGGAAAACGGTATGTAATCGTNCAGGGGTAGGGCGCCGATATCTGTGAGATAGGTCTCGATCCGCGCTTTTTTCCAGCCCTCCACTGGTTTGCCTAGACAGCAGCCCACGGCCCTGCCAAGCCAGCCGCCATAGATTTGCTCTGCCGCTTGGTCCGCGTCTAATGGATCNGTTGTCTGAGCGCTGCGCTCAGGACGGGCTTGCTGAATGGCCGGCAAAGTCGATGGTTCGTCGTACGGGAAGGATTCTTCAATCGGCAACGCCATGAGATCGTCATAGAGTGTTCTAAAGGTCGTATTCGGTGCTTCCTCCGCAAAAGCTTGAGCAACTTGCTGCTCGACCACCGCAACATCACAACCTTCTTCGCGGCGCTGCTTAAGTTCTGTCTTTATCAACGTCTTTTCGAGTGCATGCATAAGGCGGATTCTCTGCGACCAGTCGGGAAAGCAAGGGCTAAGACTAGAAACGCCTACTGGGGCGGTCAACTTGGCGGGCTCCTACATCACCCAAAAACCGTGAGCGGTTCGCTGCCGNGCCAAAAAGTTGTGTTTACGAGCCATGATGCTGAAAACAGCCCNCTCAAAAATTTGGGTGGATATTCGTGAAATAGGCTTGAAACGCTGCAGTNCTCAGTTAACTATTGATCGACGAAAAGGGGNGATTTCTCATGTTTGATATCGACGTCAGCACTTTAGAGACTGTGGGTGAGTTTGGCTCCAAGTCTTGGGGCGAGGCTTGCGCTGAGTTCGGGATAAAAATCCTGCAGTCTGCAGACCTTCCTGACGATCTAGTTTGGGGCTTCAGTGAAACCTACACCCACGCTCCCCAGCGCCTAGTGGGCGCGGATCGGCCTATAGCCGGTTACTATTTTATGGTGAACAACGGCGTTATTTCTGGTGGCGATGGGGTGCCTGAAGAGTGCCTAGGTTTGCCCGGCTTTCATGCCAAGCTACGTTGGGCCTACTTATGCAATCAATCGCGCACTCTGTATGGCTCTGCCGGGCAGAAGCAGCGAGGTCTCGATGAAGCCGAGCTAGTCGCGCAAATGGAGGCGCNTCTGGGTTACAAACCCGAAATGGGTGGTGTGCCTTCTCCGGTTTGGCCCAAACCGATTATTGTCGCATTGAGCCACGGCGTAGAGAGCGGCGGTGGCCTGCACAATATTGCCGCCAGCCTGCAAGCACCATCTCCCGAGTTCGANGGATGGCCAACCACAGAACTTGGCGTACCANATTTTTCTGCCATGACAGAGGCGCAACAGCTCGATTTTATTGCCCTCTGCGGGCTTGAGCCGGGCTAATTTTGGGTGAAGTTNGGGTCCGCATGTTTCCTGTTATTCAGTTANCAGCGATGCAGTCCAACAAAAATACCTGCGCATTTGATTTAGATGAGTCAGTAACTACCAGTGACAGATTTGGGGGATAGTCTCTTGGAGAGTAGATATCAANAGGGGAGCCTTGACAGATTTACGGATCGACTTTGTGCCGACTCCTTAGCCGAACCGCTGGGCAAAGTAGACCGAAAGTTTGTNCAGAGCATGCTTAAGGGCATCAGCGTATCGCGCTCGTTGAATCTGACNGAGATCGCCCGAGGCTTGGAAGAAAATATCAGCCTGCATGCGACACATAAGCGCCTATCGAGAAACCTCTATGACGAGGCACTTGTCGAGAATATCTCGACACGACTGCTTAGGCTGGGCAGCGAACGTGTGGGCCCCAACACACGGCTGATCGTTCATGTGTCGGAACTGCACAAGAAATTTGCGCGCAAAATTGAGTTTTTGCCAACCGCTGAGGAAAACTCAGAAGCGAGCTTCAAAGTGTGCGAAATTATCGCCAGCGAGCCCGAGTCGAAAACCTACTTTCCCTTACTTACCCATGTTTGGTCGCATGAAGTGCCAGGCTTCATCAGCGACGCTGAGGAAGTGTTCAACTCCGTGCGCAAAGTGCTCGACGCGACGGCGAACCAAGGCATCGTCTTCATCGATAATCGCACGGTATCCCANGCAACCTGTGACATGATTTTTGCTGATCGNACGATCAATTATATGNTCTTGGTTGAGGATCGCAGTATGCCGGTGCGTGTGCGCAACGACTGCTTTTCTCTCGAACAGATGCTCGATCGAGTGGAGACGCGCTATGGCAAAATTCTCTACAAGCTCGTCCCTGTGGGCATTCTCGGAGCGGCACAAACCGACTTAGATCTATTTGTGCACGCGGGTTGTTCGGGGGTCAAAATTCCTTCGTCTGGGCGCCCGGTCAACTTCATCGCGCTGCGCACCAAGAGTTCGATACTGGAAGAGCATGCGACGCCCTTTTTAACCACGCAAACGGACCTACGTTCGCGCAAGGCGCTAATGGGGCTAGTGGATTCTTTNTTGTCGATGGGCGACATCCTATCGATGCATCGCGCCCTGAGGGACAGCTTCAACCCGGAGAATTTCCGCGTGCTGAGTTATAAGCGCCTGCAANTGTTGATGACCCTGCTCGAGGCAGTGATTGGCTANGAGGTATCTGTGGGNGGCGATGAAATGCTGATGGACCAAGTGTTTGCACAAAGCCCTCACGACGGTCAGCTACAGCGCACCTACNTGCTGCCGGAGAATGACGCCCTCGCGCTTTCGCGTTAGCCCTGCACTGTGTCCGAGTCGAATTTGCCCGATGTCAGCCNGCAGATGCGCGAGNACCTTTCGGGTATGAAAAATCAAAGCNCGCAGAAGTCCAAGCTCGACAGGAGCGTGGCCGAAGAGCGAGCGGACCTCGATGCCTTTATGTCTCAGNTGCCCATTCCCGAGCAGGTTGTTTTCGAAGATCTCTCGCTCGGCGGTCGGCCCGCCAAAAAAGTGCTGCCAAACGACTCAGCTACGGACCGTGCGGTGCTGTTTTTCCATGGCGGCGGCTATCGAGTGGGTTCTCTAGATGGGTATAAGTCCTTCATGGCATACCTTGCACTCTCGTGTGGGGTAGCGGTATNTGGACTCGACTATCGGCTTTCACCAGAGCATACCTTCCCGGCAGCGTTGGACGATGCGGTTTCTGCCTTTGTCGAACTGAGCCAGAGTGTCGCANCTNAGAGGATCATGTTGGTGGGCGACTCTGCCGGTGGCGGTTTGGCGCTAGCGACTTTGCTGAGGCTGAAAGAAAAAGGCCAAGCTCTCGGTGGGGCGGCAGCGCTGCTATCGGCCTGGTTAGACGGTACGGCCAGTGGCGACAGCTATGGCGACCGGCGGGCCGAGTTCTCTTCCGGCATGCGTGGGTATGCCGGCGATTTCCCGCTGGATACGGTGGGTGTGTCGCCGCTATTTGGTGACCATGAGGGCTTGCCGCCGCTCTTGCTGCAGGTGGTGAATACCGAGCCAATGCGCGATGACTCAACCCAGTTGCAGCAACGTGCCAGCGCTGCGGGTGTTGATAGTCGGATCGACGTTTTCGCAAANGGGTTTCACGACTTTCAGATATTCACCAACATTCCTGAGGCGCGCAGAGCCATCGACGNGATAGGGACGTTCTTTGGCGAGGTGATGGCCTAGNGCGNTTGNCAAGGGTTCGGGAGTANNCTNGCTCGCTGGCGCCGTTCCAAGCTAGCCGGTTTGCAGCCGCCGATAGGCGGTATCACCGACGTCAGCAGCAACAGACATACCCAACTCGTTGGCCTTGAGCATGGCGTCGCGTAGCGAATCAGCGGTTACTGGCATCGGCATGTGATGAGAGTTTTTGTTTTTCAACGTCGCTTCAATGATGGTGTCTAGCGCCGCTGAATCCTTTGGCGACAGCGATAGCTGCGCCATATGTATGGGCAGCCCAACATTGGCGAAGAAGCGGGCCACTTTTTCTGCATCAGCTGAGTCTTCCATGGCGAGCTGAATCATGGTGCCCATGGCGACCATTTCACCGTGCAGATAGTTGTGGTGGATGTTGTCGATTTGGGTAAACGCCAGCGCGATTGGGTGTGCAAGGGCAAGGCCACCACTTTCAAAGCCAATGCCGCTGAGCAATGTATTGGCTTCCACCACGCGCTCTAATGCATCGTCACAGGCATTGCCAANCACGGAGCGACTGGCGGCTTCGCCGTGTTCAAACAACGTATGGGCGCAAACCTCACCCATGGCGCAAGATGCGAGGGTCGGGCGAGCACCAATGGGCGTTAGCGCATTTGGGTTCTGCAGGCACACGCGGGCTTCGTACCACGTCGCCATGGCGTCGCCCATGCCAGCCACCAGATAGCGCTCGTCAGCAGCGGCGATGATCTGCGTATCGACAATCACCAGTGCGGGATTGGTGGGATAAAATTCCACCACATCGTTGGCGCCTTCGGGTGTGTACAGCACGGACAGCGCCGAGCAAGGGGCGTCGTTGGACGCAAGGGTCGGCACGATAACCACGGGAATATCCAGACGGTAGGCGATGCTCTTTCCTGCATCGACGGGTTTGCCGCCACCGACCGCAATCAGGCAGTCGAGACTCTCTTCAGCCAGCGTCGCGACATGCTGTTCGANCTCCTCNANTGAGCATTCCCCGGCGAAGACGGCGGCGACACAAACGATGCCGTCGTTGTTGAGCTTTGCGGCAATGCGCTGGCCTTCTGCAGCTTGGCCCCGTTGGGATGCGAGTATTCCTACCCGCTTAACATCGAGCAAAGACATGTAGCGGTCGATTTGGTTCAACACCCCGGGGCCTTGAATGTAGCGCTGGGGCGCGACCATCACCCGCGGCGTGACTTCGTTGTGAGAATTGAAAATTTTTGCCGGAAGATAGGGTGTACTGCTCATGTTATCTGCCTAGTGGTTGATCGATGGTGCCTGTCAGCGCGTGCTTGCATTTTATCCGCAGGATTTATGTCGGTTCCTGAGTTTCGGCGCGTCGCTGCTGAAGTTCTCGTTGCTCGTCCTGCGCCCTTTGCCAAACCCTCTGGCTAACCGCGTGGCTGCCGAAGGCGCTGGGTGGCATGAGCAACTGCCGCTGCTCTGCGCTTAAATCTGGATAGTTGTCGGCGTTGTAGTAGCACGGACTCCAGGCCACGGCATGGGGGCAGTACTTGTAGAACAGCGTTCTGCGCTCGCTACCGGGTTTGCCCTCCCACGGCACCGTGCCGTGGGCACAGGCTTCGGTGAAAATGATCGCATCGCCGGCGGCTGCGGCAACTCGCTGCACGAAGTCCGGAACTTCAGCTTGGGTTTTGCTGTGGCGCCACGCCGCGGGCAGGCCGATATTGGACTTATGGCTACCGGGTACGCAGGCAAAGCCGCCATCGCTTGCCTGCACATCGTCCAGCTCGAACGCTACCGCCACCAAGCCATTAAAAAAGCGACCGTTGCTGTAGCGGTAAAAACATTGCCCACCGTCGCTTGGGCCTACAAGGTCCGCTGGGCCGCCTGCGCCCTGACCGCCGCCATGTAGATACAGCGTTTTTTCCCGCTCGGGCATCTTGCTGTCGATCTTGGCGTAGTCGTGATCTAGGCGATAGTGCTCGCCGAGCAGTTTGGTCAAGTACGGAGCGATGGTGGGGAGATTGACTAGATCAAGGTAAGCGCCGCCAAGCTCGAGTAAGGATGGCGCTGACCAGGCACCTGAATCGTCGTCCAAGATAGTTCGATCTGACCCCAGGATTGGACTGGGATTGCTGCTGCGGTGAGCTTCCAGTCGTCGGGATAGATCGTCAATCTGATTGGGCTGTAATGCGTTCTTGACGACAATGAAGCCGCGAAGATCAAAAAGATAAGCCTCTTCCTCGGTCATTAAGACACTGCCTCTATCGTTTTCAGGTATGCGTCGCTAGCCGCTAAATGCCCTAGGAGGCAAAGCTATTAGCGACCCGTGAACACCGGATCTCTTTTTTCGCGAAATGCCGCTGCCGCCTCCTTGGCGTCAGCAGTTTGTTTGAGCATGGCTAAGGCCATATTCTCGGTGCGAAATTGGGTCTGTTGATCGGCAGCCTGCTTCAGCGTCGCTTTGTTCGTGCGCACTGACAGCGGTGGNAAGCTNGCAATATGGGACGCCATCTCGGTGGCGGCGCTTAGCAACTGATCATCCGCTATGCGGTGGTTGATCAGGCCGATCTCAAGCGCNTCGGCAGAGTTAATCATTTTTGACGTTAGCACCAATTCCATTGCCTTTGCCGAGCCAACTAATTTGGGCAGCGTATACGTCGAGCTCAGTTCNGCCGATATGCCGAGCTTGGTAAAGGGCAGTTGGAACCGAGCGCTCTCGGCTGCAAGCCGTATATCGCAGAGCAGCGTGAGCGTGCACCCTCCGCCTACGGCAACACCGTTGATTGCCGCAATGATGGGTTTTTCAATATCCACCAGCGCNTGATAAAGACGTTCCGCCAAAGTCGGGCTGTTTGAGGCTTTATGCNCCCCGTTCGCTGNATCCGCGAGATCTGCACCAGCGGAAAAGCCTCNTCCTGTGCCGGTAATGATGAAAACCCGGGTCGACTCGTCTTGGTCATGCGCATGCAGGACGTCGAACAGCTCATCGGCCATGGTTAAGGTCAGCGCATTTAAGCGTTCCGGTCGGTTCAGCGTAATCGTGGTGACGAAGCCATCGGTGGTGACATTGATCGTGCTAAAGGCCATGAGCTTGCCCCCGTTTTTCTGGGTTTACTCGGAAACGTTAATTTTTTCGAAGCGGGGCGCGCGGCGCTCAACAAAAGAAGCAACGCCCTCCTTGAAGTCGCTGCGCGCCAGACTTTCGTCCATCCAAACGTTGGACTCGCTCATGGCGTCACCCAATTCCTTGCTGAGGTGCTTATAAATTTGCCGCTTCATNATCATGATCGACATCGGTGCGGAGGTTTGCGCGATATCCTTCAGATATTGCTGAGCTTCGCCAACGCATTCTCCGTCTTCNCAAAGTCGGTTCGCATAGCCAAGGCGAAAAGCTTCTTCNCCATTGATTTTGCGCGAGCTCCAATTCATGTCTAAGGCATTAGAGGGGCCAACCAACTTAGGCAGCATCCAGCTTGTGCCATGCTCTGCGATCAGGCCTCTGGGTCCAAATGAGGTCACAATCTTGGCGCTTTTCTCCATAAANCGCATATCGCAAAAAGTTGCATAGCTAAAACCCAGACCCGCAGCGGCGCCGTTAACCGCAGCGATGAGGGGTTTTCTGAGCCCCAGAAAGTAGCTCGGCGATGATTTGTAATTCGGGTCGTTGTCGGGGTTGCCCGGGTCGGCTTTNAGATGGTCATAGCTATTACCGAGCCGCTTGCCGGCCTCGCTCATGCCGCCTAGCGCGTTCATGTCTACGCCGGAGCAAAATCCGCGACCTGCGCCGGTTAGCACGGTACCGATTACCTCTGGATTGCTCTCGGACTGTCCCAAGGCGTGACGAATCTCGGCTTGAGTCAAATCCGTTAGCGCGTTGAGTTGGTCTGGTCTGTTGATGGTAATGGTGGCCACACCATCTTCAATCTCGTAGCGTATTTCTTCGTAGTTTGCGGTCATGAACCCTCCTCAGTCATTGCCACATGGGAACCTGATGCAAGATATATGATCGGCACAATGGGCAGTAGCAGGATAGACCGTAATTCCCCCAAATTTGTTGTGATTCGCCGCAAAGCGGCGAATCTTGTTTTTGGGTGGCGTGTGCGGGTCCTTGGTTGAGACTTATTCAATGCCTGCGTAGGGTCAGGTGACTAACCTCTAGGAGTAATTAGGGTGAGCGTGGAAAGGGAGGTTCTAGCGGCCATGCAGGCCCATGTCGCTGCGCGGATGAGTGACGACATCGACGCGGTTGTGAATTCTTATTCAGACCAGTGGACAGACGATAAGGGGTTTACCAAGGGCACGCAGAAGGACTGGCATATCGCCTCCGCCGTCGGCGATGCCAAGCTNGAGATCACCATTGATTTGCGTACCGTCGAAATCCTTGTCGATGGTGATGCNGCAACCTTNAGCCCTGTACGAACAGACACCGCAAAAGGCAGAACCTCGCAAAAGCATCAATTGCGTAAGGAAGCCGACGGCGTCTGGCGCATTGTCTACTCCCAAGTGGTTGATTGGGAGTCGGGACCAATGGACGACGCCAGTCAGGCCCAAAAAGACGGCATCGATGCGACCGCATTGATTGTGCGCGCCCATCGAGAGCAACTGCTAAACGACCGCTGGCGGCCGGGCTATCACTTTGTTGCACCGGAGGGCGTGGCCATGCCGTTTGACCCCAATGGGGCCATTTTTTGGCAGGGCCGATATCATCTTTTTTATATCTTTCAAGATAAGCGTCTCGGTCGAAAATCCGATCATTGGGGGCATGTGTCCAGTACCGATTTGTGCCACTGGCGTCATCACCCCACGGGATTGGTCGAGGGTATGTACAGCGGCAACTGCTTTCTCAATGAAAACGGAGTGCCGACCATTTGTTATCACCAAGTGGGGCAGGGTAATGCGCTCGCAGTCGCGCTTGATGACAATCTCAATGACTGGGAGAAGCTGGCGAGCAATCCGATAACGCCGCCACCGGCTAGCCATACGCCGGGTCAGGAGAATTATCGATCTTGGGATCCTTACGCGTGGTATGAAAACGGGCACTACTATGCGATTTTCGGCGGCGAGCATCCTGCCATTGCCAAATCCCCCAGTATTCACGGGGAATGGCGCTACGTTGGCGACCTGTTTGCTCATGGCATCGAAGGGGTTTCCCTCAATGAAGATGTCTCCTGCGCGGAACTGTTTCGACTGGGAGATAAGGACATCTTGCTCTGTATCAGCCATCGCATGGGCTGCCGTTACTATGTAGGCGAGTGGAAAAACGAGCAGTTCTATCCTGAATCCCACGGGCAAATGAGCTGGACCGACAATACGTTCTTCGCTCCTGAGAGTCTGCTGGACGAGAAAGGCAGAAGAATCATGTGGGCTTGGCTGCTGGATCTGGCCGGCATCAACGCACGTTTCGACACAGGGTGGTCAGGTGTTATGAGCTTGCCCCGAGTGGTCTCTCTGGGTAAAGACCGGGGTGCGGAAGGTTACCTGCGTATCGAAGTGGCAGCAGAGATCGAACGGCTGCGCTATCGACCCCAGCATATGTACGATCTCGATGTGCCTGCAGATGCCGATCTGCAAGTTGACGGCGTGCGTGGCGATAGCCTCGAGCTGTTGGTTGAAATGGACAGCGCTGACGCAAGTGAATTTGGCATCAAAGTCTGTGTCTCGCCGAATGGCGAGGAGCAAACGATTATTGCCTATTCCTCAGAACAGGGTGGCCTAAGTGTCGATACGCGTCAGTCAGCGCCATCGGACTCGCCCAAGACCATTGAGACGGCGCCGTTTTCGCTGGATGAAAACGAAAGACTACGACTGCGGATTTTTGTCGACAAGTCGGTGATTGAAGTATTTGCCAATGACAGACAGGCCGTCGCGCGGCGTATTTATCCAGCGCGCACCGACAGCTTGGGCGTGAGCCTGTTTGCCGTCGGCGGTAGCGCGAAGGTACACGTCTTACAGGCATGGCAAATGTCGCCATCCAATCCCTATTAGAGTCGCGCCTTTGCTAGCTGACTTTGTTCGACAGGACTTGATTGGCGCGCGTTGGATTAAGCGTCTAGAAAGGCCTGAACTTCTGCCCGAGTAGGCGGTGCACAGCCGCTTCGAGTGACATTAATTGCCGCAGCGGCGTTGGCGTACTTAAGCGCCTGCAGCAAAGCCGTATCGCCAATGGCGCTTGCAGCATCGTGGATTGTCTGCAAATCGCAATACCCATTGCGCCGAAGGCAGGCCAGGAAAGCAGCATAGAATGTATCACCGGCGCCAACGGTGTCCTGAACATCAACAACCGCTGGCGGTGTGCATTGCAGGACCCTGTCGCCGGTAAACAACACCGTTTCACGTGCACCCTGAGTCAACACAAAGATACCCTTACCCTGTTGCCCATGGGCTATCTGCGCGGCGCGCTTAGTATCCGCGGCGAACTGAAACGGCGCGAGGTCCTCATCACTGGCCTTGATGAGGTCGGCGTAGGGCATCAGTGAGCGGACACCTTCGAGATACGTTTCAGCATCGAGGCTCGCGCCGAGTCGGATGTTGAGATCTAGGCTGATGACGATTGAGCGCCGCTGCATCAGCTGCAACAGCTCGCGTATCTTAGGCAACTGGCTGGGCGTGATCGCCAGCGAACCGGTATGCAGTAGGGTGAGATCTGCGGGCAATTGGGCCGCGATCTCAGCTATGGCGATATCTTTGTCGGCAATGCCCTCGC
>PBTJ01000016.1 GCA_002726925.1 Gammaproteobacteria bacterium
GAGATCTTTGGGCCCGTAGCAACACTCATCAGCTTTGATCATTATGATGAGTCGATCAACTTAGCTAATCAAACTACAGCTGGGTTAGCTGCCTACATCTATACGCAAGACGCCAACACGATGATTAAAGCCAGCGAGCAGCTGGAATTCGGCATTGTTGGCATCAATGAGGGGATTATCTCAAACGAGATGGCCCCATTTGGCGGCGTTAAAGAATCCGGGCATGGCCGAGAAGGTTCGAAGTATGGCCTTGATGACTATCTGGAGGTGAAATATGTCTGCCTCGGCGGGCTGAATTAAGCGTCATTTGCTGCGGTCGGTTGCCGCAGTTACCGTTGCGAAGAATGTCTGTCTAAGGCCAAACCGGCTAGGTCTCTCGCTCGACCAAATCCTATTTGTTGCGCAACAGATCTTCGAACACGACAACAGGCCCATAGCTTTCGACACAACGTCTTTCCTCGAAGCCGAATCACTTGCCCTCATTTTTTGGTAGTGATGCTAAAAAATCATTGGTCTACGGAAACCAAAAAACTCGTAAGTTTTACTAAAGTTTTTCAAAACGGCACCGATAGAAACTTTAGTGGGCATTTTCCTGCCAATTTTGCATAAAAGCGGCGAGCGTCTGCCGCTCTAAACAAAACTTAGCTGACCTTCTGAATGCTTTGGAGGGGTCCTAAACAGGATAAAGGATCAGCTTGTACAGTGACTTAAGGAGTTACCGTATGAGCTTGATCGTCAATACCAACATTGGATCACTCAACGCACAACGTTCTTTAGCATCGTCTAGTAATGAGCTAGCGACTGCCATGGAGCGACTTTCTTCTGGCAAAAAAATCAATTCTGCAGCAGACGATGCTGCTGGCTTTGCCATTGGAGAGCGTATGACGGCGCAAATCCGCGGTCTCAACATGGCAACGAAAAATATTAATGACGGTTTGTCGATGCTCGCCGTTGTGGAAAATGCGAGCAGTGAAGTCACCAATATGCTTCAGAGGATAAGAGAGCTCGCTGTGCAGTCGGCGAACGATACGAATAGCGACACCGACCGAAGCTATCTGCAAAAAGAAGTCGATAGTCTTGTCTCGGAAATTGATCGCATTGCATCTCAAACTAAGTACAACGATCAATTGGTCCTGACAGGATTTTACGAATCTAATAGCCTGCAGGTAGGGACCGAGGGTGGGCAAACAGTCAGCTTTTCAATTCAGTCAACGCATTCATCACAACTGGGCGTAGCTTCAGGTTTTGGTGCAGCGTCAAGCCTTGGATCGTTGGATGGCTCTTCGCTCTCCGCTAATGGAAACAAGGTTGAGATTGAGTTGAGCGCCTACAGCGGAGCGCCTTCGACTGTTGGACACGTAGTCAACCACAACAATTGGTTTGGAAGTTCATGGAGCAACACCAACCCGGACCCAACTTATCAAGCTCAGAAAGCTTTCGTGAATTTTGAGGATGGGAGTTCTTACGCCCTTCAGGAGTACATGCCCTCTCCACACGGGAATTTTGTTGCAGTAGAGGCAACTCTTAGTGAAATTCAGGCAAAAGTCGGTCAACAATGGAGCGTCTCAGGCGGCGGGATTTCTCAGCTTGATGTTAGTAGTGCGTCCAACGCTGCGACTGCGTTGACAACCGTTACCAGTGCGATCGAGGAATTAGCCGCAGATAGAGCCGGTATGGGTGCTCTGCAAAATCGACTTGAATACACAGTCTCTAACCTGATGAACGTAAGCGAGTTTACCTCCGCCGCACGATCTAGAATTGAAGATGCTGACTTCGCTGCAGAAAGCGCAAGGCTTGCTAAAGCTCAAGTACTGCAACAGACAGGCGCAGCCATGTTGGCGCAGGCTAATTCGTCATCTCAATTGGTACTGTCCTTAGTTCGGTGATCTGAATTACCCGCAGCGGCGCGAACGGCAGTGCCCAGCACCAAGCTCTAACGACCGCTCAGCACCTGCGAGTCATTCTCAACCATTCGTTTTTATGATAAACGAATGGCGGGGTTTATCTGCTGACCGGATGAAATCAATGAAGAGATACTCTGTCGCGCCAACTTTGATCGCCCAAGTTAAGAGACGCAGATTAATGGACTGAGTAACTAACTACTAAAAGAATCTTGGAACATGTCTCGATAACCTTGATCGAAAGTAAAGCTGAACCACAAGTAATCGCGGTTAGGAGAGATAGATGCGAATCACCCAAATTTCTGAGCTTCGGGAAGTAATCCCAAACCCAACCGAATCCGTTGTAGAGAAAAAAGTCAGCCAGCTCGATGAAATGGCGATCGACTTTATTAGACGCTCGCCGTTTGCCGTTATTTCAACGGCCAACTCAAAAGGTCAAATCACTGCGTCGCCAAAAGGCGATAGCCCCGGATTTATCGAGGTGGTCGACGAAACTACCCTCATGGTGCCCGACAGGCCAGGCAATGGCCTGGCCGACGGTCATTTAAATATTTTGCAAAACCCCAGCGTTGGCCTTATTTTTTTCATCCCTAACGTTCGAGAGAGCCTGCGTATTTCTGGGACGGCAGAGCTTCATCATGAAGAAGAACTCCTAGATAAATTTGGAGTCCGCGGCAGGCCCGCTGTTCTGTTAACCAAGGTGCAAATTGATGAAGTTTTCTTTCACTGCGGGAAAGCTCTAATTCGATCAGAGCTATGGTCCCCGGAAAGCTGGAACGAACCTGACCGCGTCTCCTTTGGCAAAGCTTATGCATTACGGCAGGGCAAGCATGGCTTAACGGGCAAAGCCTTAGCTAAGGTAGTCGATGCAGCGATCGAGCGTGATTATCAAAAGAATCTTTAGATGACGGTAATGACACGAGTGCGTATCGCCACGGACTTCGTTTCTGCAAGTGCGTCTAGGACGCCGCTTGGTCCACCCAGCGTCCACCTAAACCTATTGATGCATCAAGAAACGCCCTAAGCCATCGACGCAAATCGAGCCTTGTCAGCTTCTCGCTAACAACAGCATTTCTCTTTGCAACATTTGCAAGTGCGCTCAACGCAACATTTGCCTTTTCCGCATTCGCATTTAATTTTTGAATCGCCCATATGCACTTTCCTCTTCTTTCAGCGTTGCCAGCCCCGAAGCATCTACGGTACAACTGCGTCGACCATCTTTCTACCCAGATTCTGAATCGCATATCAACTCTATTTCTGCGCCTCTCAACAATCCTTGATTGCCGCCAGCAGTCGCCAAAGGGCGGGCGTGCCGTCGTACTTTCCTNCCNGTTGATGCCTCAAATCCATGANGANCNCTTTCGACAACCAANANCAACTNTCTTGTTATCTAAAATTCACTAGACCAGTTATCGCCAAAGACATCTTTGCCTATGGTCCAAGATTCACCCAACCCAGGATGAACTGCATCACTGAAGTTCTCTAACATATCCGCCCCGTTAGCAATGTTCTCGGCGGTGTGCATATCACCAGGCAAATGCAACCCGTTACTTANTTCGTTACGCACGCGGTGAATGTAGCCGCCCCCTACTTCGAAGACGCCGCCGGTTTCATTCGTGGATTCGTGACATAGCCAGACTGCCAGCTGTGCCAGGTATCGCGGTCCGAAGGGGCTTTTCTCCTGTTCTTCATTAGTTCGGCCGGTCATCCGACTGGCGGAGAATGGTGCGACCGCATTTGCATGAATGTTGTGCTCTTTCCCCTCCAGTGCGAGCGCTTTTGACAGACCCAGCATCGCGGCTTTGGCCGCGCTGTAGTGTGCAAAATTCGCAGCAGCATACAATCCGAAAGGTGACGAGGTGAAAAGCAGGCGACCGCAGCCCCGTTCAAGCATATGCGGCCAGACAGCTTTTGTGCATGAATAGCTGCCGTCGACATGCACCGACAACATTCGATTCCAAAGTTCAGGCGTCATTTCATGGAAAGGTGTGGGATATGCGATGCCCGCGTTATTCAGCAGGACATCAACCCGACCCCATTCGCTAAGGGCAGCATCAATGATCTTCTCGCCATCAACCACCGAATCGTGATTCGAGATCGCGTGCCCGTTGTTGGCAATGATTTCATCAACGACAGTATCAGCGCAGTTTTTGTCGCTGCCTTTGCCAGCGACAGATCCGCCCAGATCGTTAACAACAACCCTCGCCCCCCTTTTTGCAAACTCATGAGCATAGGCTCTACCGATGCCATTACCTGCGCCGGTAACGACAACAACACGACCTTCAAATGTCAGGGTATTCGTCATAGTGTAAATCCTCTTTGAATTCTATAACTGGGAAGACTAACTGGCCCCATCAAACGACGCGCAGCTATTGCGATACCAATTGTTAGCTAATGCATGCCTTCCAATTCTTATTCTCGCGGCGCTGACCCGACATGCGCCATACCGCCATCAACCGCAATCACCTCGCCGGTTACAATGCTAAAGACTATCGAACCGATTTATCGCAGAACCGCTTTCAAAGCACCTCTGGATGTTAAGAACTGGGGTCTTGCGCTGGACTCATAAGTCGATTATGACTTTACATCTGCATGTATGACGTGCCTTTAGAGCCGGAGAGGAGTGAGAAAAACGCATGACCGAAACCTTTAACTATGCAGAGGAAAGCAAAGAAAAATGGGGGCCTCAGGCAGGCTGTGTGCGACAGGATATCGTCGATGCGCATCGTCAGACGTGGCAGGCTATTGCTCGTGCAGGCAGTTTTTGGTCAGACGGTAATCGTATCGAGATCGCAAAGCAGGCACGAGTGGCTCGTGCCCAGCGTAGTGAACTGTCCTTCAATCGATCCTATCCTGACTCGACGCTTAGTAGCGAGGCTCTTGAGGCAGTCAGAAAAATTGCCGCTGACGCGGGCAAAATTGACCGGTCATGGGCGAGCAAACAAGTCGCGGCACTTGGCGAAGGTTCCTACGCAGAGATGGTTTCTATTGTGGCTTCTGTTACTGCGATTGACGCTTTCTCAGAAGCTTTGGGACGGCCTAACGAGCCCTTGCCATCTGCAGCCGGTGGCTCCTGCTCGCAGGACAAGTCAAAAAGTACAACGGATATCGGTGGATATTTGCCAATGGTAGATCCTTGGGAGGGCCCTAATGTTTCCAGAGCGCTAAGTCTCGTGCCGACAGCCAACCAGTTATTCATGACCAACGTCAGCAGCATGTATGGTGGTAACGGTGGCGGCTTTAACGACATGGTCTGGGATGGACCTTTGTCGCGCCCTCAAGCAGAACTTCTGGCAGCTAGGGTGTCATCGATTAACGAGTGTTTTTACTGAACTAGCGCTCACGTGATGTTGCTTCGTGCGAGCAGCAAGGCGGTTGAACAAGATGTCGAACTGCGGGCGACTGTTGGNGGTCATGGCGCCGAACTCGTTGAACACGGCGAAGCCCTGCTCGCTTTTGCTGAAGCGGTGACATGGGGAGCGGACAACATNGAAGAAACGAGACGNGCCCTAGTTGAATTTATCGGGGTCGAAGCGTTTACCGAAGCATGCAGCATTGTTGGCATCTTTAATGGCCTCGTGCGNACTGCAGATGCCACCGGGATACCGCTTGATGANGCTATGAAGATCGCCACGNAAGACGTGCGACAGNTGCTGGGCATAGATAGCTTTTTAGGAGCATCGAACACGCTGTGAATCCCAGAGAGCAAGCAGTTTCTCCGGGAAAACTGCGAACATGTTTGCATCTGCAGCGGGACCGAAAATTGAANTACTCACAACACANTTCGCAGTGCTCGCTTNTCNANANCAAGAAGCATNTTGNCNCACAAGCCAACCGGCGCCATAAGAGCTGNGCATTTCCAAGAAAGAAAGCGNGGCNGTTGTTAAACGTTTAATCNGGNGGCGCCTCGGCNATTATTCCAGAAGCCAAAAAGCCCATCGTTTCACTCGNNGTGTATCCCAACCATGTTTGCAAAATTTGCTGGCTATGAGCGCCTAAGCTAGGACAANGCGACCAGTCTTNGCTNGATAAACCNTGCATNCGTATTGGGTTGCCGGGTACNGGCGTAGCAAACCGCTCGAGCGGCACGAAAAAATCNCGCTCTACTGCTTGAGCTTCCGCAAGCATGTCTGGTGCGGTGGCGANGGGGCCCGCAGGAACACCNACANCCTGCAACCGTTCTGCGGCTTCGTGCTTNTCGAATTGAAGGGTCCACGCAGTTATCGCAAGATCGATCTCGANGCNGTGATGCTGCCTGTCNTCGAGANCCCAATCAGGATCAAANTNAGAATCNAGAAGGCGNAGCAGGTTGCACCAGTCCGCCTTATTTTCACACGCNATNGCGACCCAATCAGCGTCGTCNTCCAAGCCTCTAGACTGGCATTNATAAACACCATGAGGTGCCATTTGAGGATGGGCATTNCCANAAGGTTTTAATTCNCCNCCGAGTTGATNATCAATGAGCCAAGGACCGTTGAATACGGTACCTGCCTCGTGCAGAGACATTTCTACGAATNCTCCAAGGCCTGTTTCTTCACGCTCGCGNAACGCTGTAAGGAGCGCNGTGGTAGCTGTGGTGCCNGCAATAGGATCCATGAGAGCCATAGCTGTNTTTCGAGGCTCGCTCTCGTTGTAGCCTAGCATNTGAGATAATCCCGTCATTGGTTCAACGGTTGGCCCAAAAGCAACCCAATCTTTGTAGGGCCCGNTGGTGCCATAGCCNGGCATNGTTATGTAAATCAGCCTGGGATTATGCTTTTTCAGAGNNTCCCAACNCAGTTGCATCGAGGGCATGGCTCGAGCACTGAAGTTTTCGATTACGACGTCGGCTTTGGCAACCAACTCCAGGAATAATTCCTTNCCCNTGGGCAATTTCAAATCNAGGGCAATACTCTGAGCATTACGGGCAAGTTTTNCGAAGGCTGCGTTATTGTTCCATGGTTCNTCCCCAGGCTCGCCCCCTAGCCAACCCGCGATGGGTTCTGCGGANGCTACTTTGGNCCCTCGACCAAGGGCTCGTTCTANTTTTATGACCTCAGCTCCCAAATCACTNAANATCCGGGTAGCTAAAGGNCCTGCCCAAACGTGGGTAAGGTCCAGAATNCGTATGCCACTTAGCGGGCCGTTAATTGNGGCGACATTACTCATTGCTATTGTGCTCATGCGANACAACANGCTGAAGCGCTAANGGTTTTCGGGCACGGTTGTTAATCTGGAAACCTAANCTCGGCGAGNTAAGGTTTTTNNCATCTAATGCCGTTANTTCCTGCCAGTAATTTCTTTGGGCAAGGTGTTCATCAGCCAACACTTCGCCAAACGTTTGCACCACGCCCGCAGGAATCCGCGCNGCAGTGGCTCGCTCTNTAATTTCTCGTTTAGTGGCNGATATAAGCGCCTTACTTATCAGTTGGTGCAGAGCGTCTCTGTNTTGCATGCGTAGATCGTTGTCGGAAAANCGGGGGTCTATCGCCAGCTCTGGTAATTCCAGAAACAGCGTAATGGCATCCCAAAAAGTTGGCACCGTATTGATGTAAACCCAGCCGTCCGCACAACGAAAAAGGTTGCTTGGCACCACCCAATAAAAATCCGAACCGTGACGCGAGCGCACTCTGCCAGCACAGCTCCACATGACCGTCGTGAACTGGCTAAGAGCAAGCAAAGACTCATACATGCTCACGTCTATCAGTTTCGATTCGTTAGAAAAACGACAAGCATTTGCAGCGGTAAAAGCAAATTGCGCGGCTTGAAACTCCACATAATGACCCGGCAAGGAGAGCGGAACTCTTCCAGCATCCCCCATAATTTGCGTGTAACCACCCATCGCAAGCAAGGTATGAGGTGTAGCTCGCCAATTGCGTTTCGGTCCGGTGAGACCAAATGGACTGATGACAACCTTTATTGGAGTTGTCCACTGATCGAAGCCAAACGAGGCGGCATGATCCGCTGAGGAGGCCTCTAAGATGACGATATCAGCTGCAGACGCCAACGCCGCAAAATCCTTTGGGCCAGCCTGAATACGCTCTTTACCCGCGTGCAGAAACGCCGTCATAGCCTCGGCGCTCGCCCATGCGGGAGGTCGTGCAGATTCGATGCGAGTAACTTCGTGCCCATTTTGCACAAACAATCTGCCAACAAATCCAGCGCTGTAAGCTCCAATTTCTAAGATTTTGTCCATCGCCACCGCGTCGCTCTGGCTTATGCTCGACGTTGCTTATAGCGTTAACGGATGAGACATCGCAAGAGCTTCAGGTTTAAGTCCGAAGGGATCGAAGAAGCAGAGAGAGCTTTTGCGCGATGGTTGCACTTAGCCACTGGCACAATCCCTAGCGCTAAGAAATGCTTAGCTTGTTCAGAGATACGCTATGCCACCAAGCAATAGCGATACTACCAGTGTCATTGAGTTTCGCTGTTTTTGATGTGGTTAGTGGCGGAAAGTTTTAAGGTGTGCTCGATTCACCAAACGATCAGAAAGGATAAAAAAATGCTTCGACGAAAAATAACAGCTCTATTGGCGATACTTGGCATGCTGTTGCCCGCTTATGTGACAGCAGGTCATCACGAATCTCATGAAATGGAGCCCAAAGATCTGGTAGCGGCGGCCTACGCCACCTTTGCTTCCGGAGACACAGACGCTTGGGCCAAGCTGCATACAGACAATCTGACCTTTACGATTTTTGGTCAATTGCCCCAGTCTGGTGTCTTTGTTGGAACAGACGCAGTTATTGAAGGAGTTTTCGCAAAGATTCCTGTCCTGTGGCCTGAGTTTACGTTAACGCCTATCAATACCGACGTAGTAGGCGACACGGTTTATGTCCATAACAAAATGACCGGCGAAGGATTAGACAGTGAAACCATGCATATGTTCCAAATCAGTAACGGTAAAATTTCGTCTTTCACAGCCTTCGAGGACACAGACTCGATGCGTCAAGCAATGAAAGCCCAATAGCGGACTTTTATACGAACTCGATTTGCAATCGCGGTGGCGCTTGGGGGATTAACGAGTCTCGCAGGGAGTTCTCCAACGCCCGCAAACAAGTGTTTGTCATTGCAGCTAGCCGTACGTTATTGGTAGGGCTTAGTGATGTTCCGCATGATCAGCGTGCCAAGCGCAACGAGCGCGCGAGTCGTTATTAGATACGCATATCCCAAAGCGTTGTGATCTATTCGATCGGCGAAATTGATGAGTCTTCGGTAAAGGTTTAAGCCAAGGAAACCACGATTGTAAAACCGCGCAACGTGGGGAGATCNCAAAAGATCGACCGCCCCGGATCACATTTACTCAAGAACTGTCGAGATCCATGATCGCGTCGTAAACCGCCGCGTTGGTCGCAAGCTCGGTTCCCATGAAGGTAGCNAACCGGCTCATTATTTGGAGGCACTCTGCCCAAGCAGGCTGCGAGGTTAGATAGTTACCCGANNCTTCTTTGTCTATCGGCTAGGCGCAGTTTAGATTGATAACTAAGCGCGACTTTTTAAACGCTGAGGTACTATGTCAGTGCCTCACTGGATTATCGCATGTAGAGAGGTCCGATGGGCTCGGTTTGTTGCTCATAGAGACAAGCCCTTTAGCTGTTATGAGGACGCATCCGATGAATCAGCCCCTTTCCTTAGCAGGAACACCTGCGGCATCACCTTTGGGTTACTACAGTTGGGCCTTTGGTCAGGCGGCGCGCGACCCGTTTTACATCATGGTAGTGATCTACATNTTTTTCCCCTACTTCAGCNCCGTGGTGGTCGGTGATCCGGTTCGCGGCCAATCGCTAATAGGCTACATCAATGCCTCCGTAGGTCTCGTGTTAGCTGCAACGATTCTCTTTCTCGGCGCTGTCGCCGACACCGTCGGCAAACGTAAACCCTGGATCGTCCTTACNTACGGAACCATCGCTTTAGGAGGATTCTTATTATGGTGGGTCAAGCCCGGAGGCGCGGGCCTGTCTCTTTATTCAAGTGTCGCTTTGATATTCATCATTATGGTGGCTTTTGCCTACGCGGAAGTATTCCACAATGCCATGCTGCCTAGCGTCACTCCGACCGAAAAAGCAGGGGAAGTGTCGGGTTTGGCGTTCGCCCTTGGTAATTTCGGCGCTGTTTCAATGATGGTCTTGGTGCTTTTCGCCTTCGCCCTGCCAGGCGTGCAGGATTGGNCATTCCTGCCCGAGCAACCGCTATTTGGCATTGACCACAGCNTGAACGAGCATGATCGGATTGTTGGGCCGATCGCAGGTATCTGGTTGGTGCTGTTTATTTTGCCAGTGTTGCTNTTCACCCCGGATGGCCAGAGCAGCGGGGTCACCTGGCGACAGGCCGCGCTTACTGGCATGGGCGAGGTTGTNACTACNCTGCGCCAATTAATTACGCACTACTCCAACATTGCTATATATCTGTTAGCGCGGATGTTGTTTAACGACGGTATGGTGGGCGTGCTGATCTTTGGTGGTGTCTACGCTGCCGGAAATTTTGGTTGGGAGACCATAACGCTGCTGATCTTCGGCCTAACCACGAGTGTCTCTGCGATGATCGGTGCCTATTTGGGTGGACGTTTGGATGACCGCTTAGGATCTATGCGGACACTCAAAGTCTCAATTAATATGAGCGCCCTCATTCTCGTGGTTCTAACCTCAATCACCCCCGCTACACTTTTCTTTGTGATCCCTGTATCNGTNGAGCCGGTGTGGTCTTTCCCGTATTTCAACACNGTTGNGGAGTTAGCGTATCTTGCAACTAACCAGGCTTTTGCGTTGTTCTTNGTTACCGGCTTATCTGCCTCGCGCACATTAATGGCTAAACTATCGCCGCCCGCGATGGCTACACAGTTTTTTGGTCTTTATGGTCTGAGCGGNTCAATTACGGCCTTTCTAGCGCCGTTGCTGGTGGCNATAGTAACCGATATTACGCAGTCCCAACGATTTGGCTTTGCGTCNCTTGTGTTTCTGATCCTTGGGGGTGGGCTGATGCTCGGTTGGGTGCGCGAAGAACAGGCGACCCGAGCCGCAGCTTAGTAATTCAGCTTGTGCTCGCTACCGCGTTGCAAATATCAGATGCTAACGTTAGGCCGGATGCGCCCAAGGCATCTGATGTCCAAACCCACACCCGCCAGAACATCCGTTGTAAATCCTCGTAGGAATTCGATTGCAGACATAACNCATCGCTTTAAANATATTTATTTTCATTTTAAAGCCCTANTGCCCCCCGATGCTGTCGGCCTTGTCACCCTACTTGTTCCCCTAAAAGTGTGCNCCCAANGCCCTTACTTGCAGCAACTTCAAGCAGTTCGGCACGGGATGATTTACTTACCGCTCTTTAAGCGGTGACAGCTGCAGCCGCAGATTNGCCTTACGCGTCGCAAAATATTAGGGTTGAGCAAAACATTCAGCGATAACTGGCAGGTCAACAATGCAGCAGAGAACCCTTGGACAGACGCGAACCCCAATTTCCGCCATTGGCTACGGTGCCATGTCGTTTAGCGATTTTTACGGCCCCACAGACGACGAAAAATCTTTCGCTATCCTTGATCGCTGTATGGATTTGGGTATCACACATTTGGATACCTCAAACGTTTATGGTCTGGGTCTTTCGGAGCAGCGCATCGGTGCCTATCTGGAGCAACGTGGTCAGCAGGCTCGAAACTTTTTCACAATCGCTACTAAGGCGGGCATTGCCAGCAAGCCCGACGGCAGTCGCTATTACAACAACAGCCCAGAGCACTTGCGCAAGGAGTTAGATGGCTCACTGCAGCGTCTTGGGGTAGAGCAGGTAGAGCTGCTGTATGTGCATCGCCGCGATGCCTCGGTGCCCATCGAGGAGGTGGCCCAATCGCTGGCCGAGCTCGTGAAGTCTGGAAAGACAAGGCAAATCGGTTTTTCTGAAATCGCACCCACATCGCTAGAGCTTGCCCATGCCGTGCACCCGGTGGCCGCAGTACAGTCTGAATACTCCTTAGCAACCCGCGCACCGGAGCTGGGTTTGTTACAAAAATGTGCCGAGCTAGGTACCACGATGGTGGCCTTCAGTCCTGTGGCCCGCTCGTTGCTCACCGACCATCCTCTGTCTCTTGATGCCTGTAAAAGCCTTGCCTTTATGCAGGTGAACCCGCGGTTTCAGGAGGATACCTATAAGCTCAATATGCAAAAAAGCGATCAATTCAGAACCTTAGCCGCAGAATTTGGCACTTCTGCGTCTGCCCTCGCTATCGCATGGTTACTCGCCAAAGGCGAACATGTGGTACCGATTCCCGGTACCCGCTCGGTGAGTCACCTTGATGAATTGGTGGCGGGTGCAGGACTGTCGCTAAGCCCGACGGATCTGCAGGCGGTAGAGCAGGCCTTGCCCGTGGGTTGGTGTTATGGCGACCGTTACACGGCAGATCAATGGCGCGGACCGGAAAGGTACTGTTAGTCCCATCGCGGTACAGACGTAGGTATAGGTACAGCCATAAAAATAAGCTCGGATAGACTCAAACTCGTGTGACATCTATCGCATCAGCCAAAGTTGCCGCCGAAATTTGGGCGCATTGTTTGGGGTGCGTGTGACGGACTTTAGGAGAAATGAAAGGTGGGTGAGAGGCTTTAGATTCGCAAAGTGAGGGCGTTTCCGCCCCGCGAGAAGACTCAGAGGAGAAATAAACCGATGCGAAAATTAACAACCACTGCATTGATCGCGTTGCTTGCTACGGGTTGTGCGGAGTACCTGCCTCTCTCTAGCGGTGCTTTACAGGGAACGATTTCGCCCCTGCCTCAGTCGCTAGAGAGAATCGCTCAAGATAAGATAATTCAGCTGGAAACTAGGGTAAGCGAAGCTTACTCAGTCAACCTTTGGGTGGTAGAAGTTGCGGGCGATCTGCACGTATTCGCGGGCGACAACAAAACGACATGGGTTAAAAATATCGAACAAAATAACAACGTTCGACTGCGTTCTGGCGATGAAATTTTTGAACTTAAGGCGATTAGAGTTAACGACACAGAAATTTTTGAATTGTTTTCTGCAGCTTGGGAAGCGAAGTATGGCAATCGCCCGCAAAACGAGAGCGTAGCGCAAACTTACCTCTACCGCCTTCGCCACCGAAGTTCCTAACGGATTTAGGCAACTCCAACGTGCTGGCCTTTCATGGAGATAAGAAGTAGATGAGACGCTGGAGAGGTTTCGTGTTGGAGTTGGTGTTGTCGTGACCGCTTTGATTAACGGCCATAACAAAGATGCTTTTGCGTCGTAGGACACATCATCACAGGTTTGCTCCTGTCACTGATTGCTAATTTGTCAGGTTGAAGAAGTCTCAGGGTTACCGACCAGGAACAGGTTGAAGCGGGCCAAAAGAAGAATTGTGGTAAAGCAATGACTTCACAAACAAAGTGCGACTAGGAATAGTCGCTATAATGCCGCTTAACCAAAAACACATTGATCGAGTTAGGGGAACGACATAAGCATCAAAATATTTGGAATACCGGGTTCACGAGCAGATCGCTCTTTATGGGCAATCGAAGAAACAGGCATTGAGTACGAACACATCAAGACCAATTTCGGGGAGGACTCAAAGCGCTCCGACTTTCTAAGCGTAAACCCCAACGGGCGGATACCTGCTCTGGTAGACAATGACCTGCAGCTGTTTGAGTCGATGGCCATCAACCTGTATCTAGCAAAACACTACGCGCCAAACTTGTACCCGACTAACGCGAAAGACGAGGCGCTCACACACCAGTGGAGCGTCTGGGCTATCAGCGAAATAGAGCCGCTGCAAATGCAGATCGTCATTCAAAAATTTTTTATCCCAACAGAAAAGCAAGACCAAGCCGTCGTCGACAGCGCGACCAAAAGCCTCAGCCGGCCTCTAAGCGTTCTGGATCAGTCTCTAGAAGGCAGAGAACACTTGATAGATGACCACTTTCAGATTGCCGACCTGAACGTGGCCAGCGTCATGCTCCTATTGAGAGCAGTCAAGGTAGACCTGACAGAGTTCAAGAATGTGTCTCAATGGCTAGATCGATGCCACTCGCGTCCTGCCTTGAAACGAGCTCAGGCCCTTTAATAGACAGGCCGGTGTCCCCGAGGGTGTTACCGATGACATTAACGGCCATGAGAAGCAGACGACAACGTGCGGACTCGATTCACGTGGTACTTCAGTTACCTATCGACAGGAAGCTGATGCTGGAAAGAGAGGCTGAGGTTAGCAGCAACTTGGTGCCCGTAATGGAGATAAGCAGTAGATGAGAAACTTTAAAAGCTTTGTGCTGGAGTTGGTGTCTATGGCTGGGCTAAATCTTGCTGCCTAGCTTTGACGCAAACTACTAATGGCAAGTTAAATCATGCGCATCTGGACCTATTTAATATTTGGCAGCCTTATCGTCGTACTGGCTTCAGCAGCTTTTTTACCGTTGCTAGACGTAAACCTGCTTATCCACGAAATGTCGGTAACAAATAAGCCAGTGGATACTCATTTCTTGGCGATTCGCTCGGCGACATTCGCAAGCTTGGTTTTTTTTACTATCAACTTTTTGCGGAACAAACGCCCTCTATCCGCAGTTGCACCAATGCTAGCCTTTTGTAATTTTTTAGTTTTTTTCGGCGCAGTGTTAATGATTAAGCGTGCACAGTTCGAACTTTTGCCTTGGGTTGTTTTATGCATGATTGCGGCGCTGTCCGTTTTTCTGCATCGAGAAAATAAAGCGCAAAATAATGTGATCTTTCGAGATAGTTGGTAAGCATGAGGGCGGAGAGCACCGTTAACGTGCCCAGCAACTCTATGGCAAAACACATCATCTCAAATTTACTTTATGCGCTAATGATTACTGTTGGTTGAGATAGGCTTGCGGCAACGGCGCCAGATTCTCTGGATGTTGACGGCGGGAAACCGTACCTTTTGGACACCAAAAACAGTCGGCGTTGACGAAGCGAACACAAAAACGAAGGACCTAACTATGTCTTCACGAAGAATCGTCACCGCGAATAACGCCGATGGAAAATCCTACTTCCTGCACGATGGCCCCACACCCGGGATAGTCGATCTAGGTGCATTTCTGGACGAGGAAATCTGGATCGACGACCCCGCTCGCTTCGATCCAAATACTGAGACCGACCCCGCTGCGGCAGACGCATTCGACCTAACGCCGCCACTGGGCGGCTCTCGAGTCCGGGTATTTACGTTCAGGCCCAACGATGGCACTGCTTACGATCCAGAAGTACTGCGCGCCGCGGCATCGCGGTTTAATACGGGCAACGCCATGGAGGAGGAGCGCCCAGGCATGCACACCACACCTAGCATCGATTACGGAATTGTTTTGCAGGGCGAGATAACGTTAGAGCTGGATTCCGGATCAGTAAATCTTGAAGCCGGAGACATCGTTGTCCAACGCGCCACCGCGCACGCCTGGCGCAACTACAGCGATAAACCCTGCGTTATGGTCTTTGTACTTATCTCAAGCCCAAACTATTCGTCATAGGTGGATAATCATTTCAGCCGCTGGCTGGAAAAGCCAACTGCTGCCAAAAACTGCGGTAATCATAGTCAGTGTCGAGCGCTAAATTCAATCGGTTATACGACGCAAAGTCGCTAACAAGATGCGTTATTTGCACGATTCCTAAGTCCGTCAGACCCACATCACGCAAAGACTGCACGTCTGCGTCAGACACGGTCTTTGCATCGGCGTTCACTTTAAGCGCGTAATCTAACAATACTTTGATACGAGGTTCTGTCACCGAAGAAGCACCCTCTGTCAAAAGCGCCCCCACCTGACCTTCTGGTTTGCTGAGCCCATGATTCAAAATGGTACAAAAAGCCGCAGTACAATATGAGCACCCATTAGCTTGGGACACTAAAATGCCTATATGTTGGATCTCTTCCATGGAGAGCTCGCCCTCCTCCCAAAGCACCTTTGTCGCACCAAGTTTGGCCGTAAAAAATGCGGGAAAGTTAAGTTCAACGTAGAAGTGATTTGGCACAGTGCCTTCCATTTGGGTCACCCATTCAAAGATGCCAGCGACTGCTGGATCGGTGACGGTTTCGGGCTTGGCGATTTTCACTCTAGCCATAGTGCACTCCAATTGGCCGGCTGCCGCTAAAGCCGGCATAACGCCGGCTGCAGCGGGAACTCATTTGCAGGGTTAAAAATCCCGACGCACTTCAAAGCGCACCTGGCGTCCTCTGTCGAACATGCCCTCAAAGGATTGGAATGCGGTGCCATAGACTCCGGTAACCAAATACTCCTCGTCGGTGAGATTTGTCGCACTAAGGATGACTGTCCATGACTCGTCAGCACTCAACCAACGAGCACTGGCATCGATCAAATCCGTTGACTCGGTCTCCAGTAGTGGTGTGTTGTAGGCATCGTTAAATGTCTCAGAGCGATAACTCCAGTCACCACGCAGCACCATCGTGCCATTTGCACCTAGGGTCATTTCTCGTGAAACCCCCAGACTAACCGTCGTTTCCGGAACACGCTCAAAATCGTTGCTGAGCCCAATGAGCGTATTACCTGTGTCGATCTCATCATAACTGGCATCGAGGAGGGACACGCTTGACTCGACCAACCAGCCGTTGCCAGGTGATGCCAGCAGTTCAAGCTCAATCCCTTCAATCGATGCCTTACCGATGTTTTGCGTTACCGGCGCCACGCTGTTGAATACTTGCACCTGCAGATCTTCGTAGTCGGTTGAGAACAACGCACCGTTGAGCCGCAACCTACCGCCCGCGAACGTCCCCTTAAACCCAAGCTCTAACACCTCCACAAATTCCGGGTCATAGGTGGGGATAAGATCGATGTCTGCCGTACCAACTGGCGCAGTAAAGGGCGCTACGATTGGAGGAAATACCCTCTGAGTGAATCCTCCGGACTTGAAGCCTTCAGAGTAGCTCAGATATACCATCAGATCATCGCTTAAGTCGTAAGACAGATTAGCCATGGGTGTAAATTCCGAGATATCGATGTCTTTTTCAAGCAACGGTAAAATTCGGCTTCCAGCCTGCAAAAATGGAGCATCTAGTGCAGCTAATGGGTTATCCGGCGGAACCAGATCGCTAAATCCCGCGTAGTAGTTTTGATAAATAATTTGGTCTGGCGTAAAGGACTTCTGCTCGTCGGTATAGCGGCCACCGAGCGTCAGATGCAAAGCGTCACTCAGGTCATAAGTGCCCTGGGCAAAAACCGCCCATGCTTCGTTATCAAAGGAACCCCCCGACCGAAAGTTCGATACCGTAAAGTCGAGCGTGTTGACGTTGTCGCCATCCTCATTGAAATAATATGCGCCAAGAATCCAGTTCAAGTTATCCCGGCTTCCCAATAGCTGAAGTTCTTGAGAGAACTGGTCTTGCTCGAGATCGTCATGGAATTGAGAAATGCGATGCGGTGAATGATCACCGTCTCGAGCAAACTCAGACTCCAAGCTGCGCATGGCAGTAATCGACTTCAACTCTAACGTGTCAGAAATGTCATAAGTCAATGTCGCTGAAAGTCCCAACAAGTCGGTTTCAGACAACGCAGGAGCAGTGCCTTCGTTTTGACCATCGGCGCCGATGTAACGACTGTCATAACAATTGGCGGACGCCGGATTAGACGTAACGCCCTGTCCAGCCGCATTGGTTGCAGCACAAGGTTGACCCGGCCCTAAAGCCGCTGTCGTCACGTTGTGGACAAATGCCATGGGAGGCGGTGGAGCAAGTACTAAGCCCTGTAGCTGGCTCAAATCGGTGAAATCAATTCCCAATAGCTGCATGGCTGGACCATTTTCTCGATCGCGGGTCACGTCAATGCTGAATTGACCGGNCAATGCATCAGTGGGCTGCCAATTCACGGCCAAACGGGCTGTTAACGTATCGTCGTCACCCAAATCGATGCCGTCGGTGCGCTGCACGTAGCCNTCTTGAGTAAATGAGGCAACACTAAGTCGAGCCGCCGCGGTTTCGCTAACGGTGCCCTCAATGCTGCCNCTCAAATGCATCAAGCTATCGGTACCCGTGCTGGCGCTGAGACTGCCTTGTACTTCACCGCCAATCTCTGGCTGACGAGTCACCACGGAGATCGCACCACCAATCGTGTTGCGTCCAAAGAGGGTTCCTTGCGGGCCCCTAAGCACTTCGATTCGTTCGACATCGACAATGTCCAAAATTGCGCCGACGGANCGAGCGACATAGACACCGTCAACGTAAAGCCCTACCCCAGGCTCCGTTGTNGGCAAAAACTCTTTCTGGCCAATGCCTCTCAGATAGATNGCCGCAGAGTTGGATGCGCCTCCAAAGCTTGGGTTGTTCTCCAATGTTAATCCTGGAGCAAACTTCGCGAGCTGATCTAGACGCGTCACGCCTCGATAATCTAGCGAGTCGCCCGTGTAGGCTGAAATAGCGATCGGTGCGCTTTGCAGGCCCTCTTCTCGCCGTCTAGCCGTNACAACAACCTCTTCGATTAGGGCATCCGCCCCCGTTGATTGGACCGGCTCATCTGCAGATACAGACACGACCGCACCAATGCTCATTGCCCCTGTAGCAAATGCCAGGGTATACCATCGCTTCAACATAACGTCTCTCCTCGTCAGCAAGCTGTTTTTTTAAGTGGCCTCTTCAGCAGAGGCTGATTGTCTTAGGCAATGACTGGAACAGATTCCATTGCCTTGGAAATTACATCNTCTGAAAGATCCGCATCGATCATCTCGCCATTGAGATATTTCTCATAAGACGCCAGATCTAAGTGACCATGTCCGCAAAGCGCAGTTAATATCACCTTCTCCTCTCCAGATTCTTTACATGCCAGCGCTTCGCGCACCGCTGCGGCAATCGCGTGCGTCGGCTCCGGCGCAGGCACAATGCCTTCCATACGAGCAAAATCTAAAGCTCCGGCAAAGCACTCTTTCTGCGGAATCGAAATGGCTTCAACTAGACCGAGCTCATAGANATGGGAGACCAAGGGCGCCATGCCGTGATAACGCAAACCACCGGCGTGGATCGGCTCCGGAATNAAATTGTGCCCCAAAGTGTGCATCTTCATCAGTGGNGTCATACCCGCAGTGTCGCCGAAATCGTAGCGATACTCTCCCTTGGTCAACGTTGGGCAGGCTGCGGGCTCCACGCAGCGAATNGTTGGGTTCATTTTCCCCGCCAGTTTTTCACGCAGGAAAGGAAAGGCCAGCCCACCAAAATTAGAGCCGCCGCCCGTGCAACCAACCAACACATCGGGTACCGCATCGACCTTAGCAAGCTGCAGTAGGGCCTCTTCACCAATAATCGTTTGATGCAGCAAGACATGATTGAGAACACTACCCAACGCGTAACGCACCTTTGGGTCTTCGACCGCTTGGCTTACCGCCTCGGAGATGGCAATGCCCAGAGAACCCGGGTGATCGGGNTCTTGGGCTAACAANTGTCGGCCAAACTCNGTNACNTCAGANGGACTGGGGTGCACTTTGCCGCCCCANACTTCCATCATGGTGCGACGATANGGTTTCGCCAGATACGAAGCNGCAACCTGCCAAATCTCACACTCCAGACCAAACTGNGCACAAGCAAAAGCCAAAGANCTNCCCCATTGGCCTGCNCCGGTTTCGGTTGTTAGCTTGCGNACNCCCTCTTGNGCGTTGTACCAAACTTGNGGCACAGCNGTGTTTGGCTTGTGCGATCCAGCTGGGCTTACGCCCTCATATTTGTAGTANATCTTTGCTGGNGTATCGAGAAATTTNTCTAAGCGNCGNGCCCTAAACAACGGGCTNGGACGCCACAAACGATAAACATCCAGCACNTCACNGGGAATATCGATGTAGCGCTCGGCGGACATCTCTTGCTCAATCAGTGCCTGCGGAAAGAGCGGCTCGAAGTCTTCAGCTGTTGCGGGCTGGTGCGTACCGGGGTGCAACGCCGGTGGGGGTGGCTGCGGCAGATCGGCAACAATGTTGTACCATTGCGTGGGCATTTCGCTTTCATCTAGGAGAATTTTATAGTTGTCGCGCATAACGAACTGTCCTTGTTGGGTGCAACGCTCTTAACGTCGTTGGTTCTGGTTTCTGCTAACTTGCCCTGTTTAACCTAGCTTATGAACCGCATTTCGCTTGCCCCTACCGTAGCAGAAGACAAACAAACCGTTGATGCCAAGATAACAAGTACTCCGTTCTTCATCTGCCTCCCTTGCTGAGTTTTATTGAAGGTTAGACCCTCTTGGCCGTCTTCGTTTTACAACGATTCCCCTGCTGTACCTGAGAAAGGTTGGCTCCTCAAATCTACTCCAATCCTGCGGTTCAGTTACGCCTAGTTTAGTCAGCGCCATGCTGTCCTCAATTGAATATCCAAATTGATCGTAATGCAGTTCCTCAAGTATTGCCCTCAGCTCATTGGCGTCCACGAGCCTACTGTGTGTGCCCGCAAGCAGGTACCCGTTCAGATGGCTTTCTGTCTTGGTCTTAGAATAACTTTGTCCATGCCCAAGCGAGTAATACTCCCTCGCCAGTTCATGCAAGCGCTCTAGGTAGCGCTCCTTTGCCAGGTTTCTTCTGCTACGCAGAGGTGCTTTCGCCTTCAATGTCCATTCTCAGCTACTCGGATGCACTAGATTCGCTGGTATCTTTTTCACATGCAACAAAGATCGTAGCCCAGCCATGCCAAGACGAAAAACCCAGCAACCAGAACCACTCGAACGCTTCAAGGTCGACGGAGTCGAGGCCGAGGTTCGTGACGCTGATACATGGTATGTTGATCGAGGGTTGCACAAGCAAAAAGACTGAGAGCCTCTGGCTACTCATCAATAGCTTTAGGTAGGCGATGGATGCATTAAAAGTACGAGAAGGTTTTCAGAACGAATCACTCAGGCACAGACAAGCACATACAAGCACATACAAGCTATGTAGCATCAAGTCGCGACAAGAGGGACTCAAGACGGTTTCGAAAGGCACTACGGCCACAAACTGAATATTCAGCGAGAGATTGACTGGCAAGCAGGCAGGCTACGTTCAGATTTGCATTTCCTGCCCATGCGGAAAACTCAAACCTCGTGCGATTCTTATCCGGCCTCTACGATGGAAGCCCTTGCATCGCCTGGCGCCATGAGGATGATCTGCACGAAGTAAGCGGATATTGCTTTCAGGTCGTGATATCGCCAGCGAACGGCCAATGACTATCAAAATCGAGTTATCAGACGTAGGCCCAGAAGCGTATTTAGCCTTTTCGTGCTCTGCGCATCACAGTTGGTGCGTCAAAGCCGATTCGTGGAGAGCTGTTGCGTTTGCAGAGGCGAAAGCTTCAAATAGCGCCCGTGCACTAACAACGGTCGTCGAGTGTGGGATAACATAAGATACTGAAATACCAAGCATCAATGCGTTAACTACAGGTCATATAGGTGCCGGCCTGCTCGGCAGAGGTTTTATGCGTATCAAAGCCTGCGGATTTGAAACAGCAAGTGTAGATCCGGGGGCACGCGACGTGTGGCAGAAAAATTAAGGTAAAAAATTTCGGTTTTCAGGTAGCCACCTCTCTCGTTTTAATGAAGCTACCTGAGGCCGAAAAAGAAAGTAAGTATAACGGCCTCAGGTCGT
>PBTJ01000017.1 GCA_002726925.1 Gammaproteobacteria bacterium
TTCTTTGCATAGCCCTTTATCGCGGACGACCGTTTCCATGTGCCACGGGCATAGCCCCCATGACCGCTGTAATAAGCCAAGTAAAGACTGTAAGCATCGCTCTTTGACAGGCCCAAACGCTTATTGCTGGTGTGGTTGTACCAACCAATGAAATCCAACGCATCGCCCATATTGTTGCGCCGCACAAAGGTCCTACCGGTGGCTTTCTTATAATCAGACCACGCTTCGTCTGTTGCCTGTGCATAGCCAAAAGCTGAGGACGGTCTGACGGTAGGAACGATGCCGAGCAGCTTTTTGCGCTCGGGTTTCGCCCTCGCGCGGAAAGTAGATTCGCGATGCACAAAGGCAAAACCCACATGAGGTGGCAGACCCCAACGCTTATGAGCCTTGCGCGCGTCTTTTTTCCAGCCTCTTTCGTCCGCCAAGATACGGCAAATATTGTTGGGGTCTGCTGGCGGGCCCGAAGTGCATCCGCCAACAATCAAAATGCCTAACGCCAACATCCAAAATTTTTTCATGTTTCGTCTCGGTTTGCATACTTCGATAACAAGGCCATGAGATCTGCTTCACTGTGCACATCGATCCCCAAAGACTGGGCTTTTTCTAACTTGCTGCCTGCCCCAGGACCGGCAACAACCACAGTGGTTTTGGCAGATACTGAACCTGCCACCTTGGCCCCAAGCGCTGTCAGCCGTTGTTTGGCCACCGTGCGAGGTAGTGCCTCCAAGGTGCCTGTAAGCACCCATGTTTGTCCGGTCAAAGGCAATTCAGCCGACGGCACGACGCTGATGTTCGGCCACTGCACGCCGGCTTGTTGAAGCGCGGTAACTAACTTGCGCTGCTCCGGCTGAGCGAAAAATTCTGCAATGGACTGTCCGACTATCGGTCCTACATCCGGCACGGCTTCCAACGCTTCGATGTCTGCATGATACAGCGCTTCCATATCACCAAAGTGACGCGCCAACGATGCGGCTGTGGCCTCGCCTACCTCGCGAATACCCAGTGCATAGATAAAGCGCGGCAGGGTGGTATGTTTAGCAATTTCCAAGGCGGCAAGTAAATTATCCGCAGACTTCGCGCCCATACGTTCGAGGGCGACTAACTGATCATGAGTCAACGCGAATAGGTCTGCGGCATTGGCAACCAACTGGTGGTCAACCAACTGATCGATCAGCTTATCGCCCAGACCATCTACATCCAGCGCGAGACGAGATACAAAATGTTTGAGGCCTTCCTTGCGCTGCGCTGGACAGAAATCTCGAGTTGCGCTGCAGCGCACCACTACCTCGTCGCCCTGCCGCAGTATCGCACTGCCGCAAGATGGGCAGCCTTGTGGCAATTCAATACGACGCGCATCAGCAGGCCGTCGGCTGGCGATTACCGTAGCAATTTGTGGAATCACATCGCCAGCTCGGCGAATCATGACCCGGTCGCCGACATGCAAATCCAAGCGCGCGATCTCGTCCATGTTATGTAGCGTCGCGTTGGTGACTGTAACGCCGCCAACGAAGGTTGGCTGCAATCGCGCCACTGGCGTTATCGCTCCGGTTCGACCCACCTGAAAGTCTACGTCCTCAACAACCGAGGTGGCTTCTTGCGCGGCGAATTTGTAGGCGATTGCCCAGCGCGGCTTGCGGGTGACAGCGCCCAAACGTTGCTGCTGCGCCAGGTCGTTGACCTTGATCACCACTCCGTCAATTTCGTAGCCAAGAGAGTCTCGCTTTGCTTCGAGCCTGTCGATGTAGCGTAAACAGGCATCTAAATTTCCCACAACTTCCAGTGCAGGATTTGTCCGCAGCCCCCACATTGCAAATGTGCTGAGCACTTCGTCTTGGGTCACAGGCTGCCACTCACCTTGCGTTGCACCCAAACTGTAGCAGTACATTGTCAGCGGACGTCTGGCGGTGACCTTACTGTCGAGTTGACGCAAACTGCCCGCGGCGCCATTGCGGGGATTGACCATGGGTTTATCGCCTTTCGCCAAGGCTTGGGCATTGAAGGCCTCAAAGTGCTCAACGGGAATATAGATCTCGCCTCGAACCTCGATCTTTGCCGGCACGACAGCAGACCCAGACCCACTGTTTTGCAATGTGAGCGGGATGGCGCCAATGGTGCGCACGTTGGCCAAAATATTTTCGCCTTCGTTGCCGTCGCCGCGGGTTGCGGCCAGGGTCAACTCGCCATGTTCATAAATCAGCGCTACGGCGACGCCGTCGATCTTAGGTTCGCAAGTAAAGGTGATGTCATCGGCGCCCAGACGATTGCGGCAGCGCTGCATCCACTGCTCTAGCTCTGCTCGCGAGGTTGCTTTGTCCAACGACAACATTGGCTGGCTATGCTGTACTTTCTCAAATTGACTCAGGGGTGCTGCGCCAACGCGCTGGGTCGGTGAGGTATCTGTTTGCAGGGTTGGATAAGCCTGCTCCAAGGCGGCTAACTCATCGAAAAGAGCGTCGAATTCTGCGTCAGCGATTTCCGGTGCGTCCAGCACATGATAGCGGCGTAAATGGTAGGCCACCTGCTCTCGCAGCATCGCGGCGCGTTCGATATCAACTTGCGAGGGCGCGCTATCCTGACCCATCAACCGTCACTGGTCGCCGTGAGTCGTTTCAAGGCAAAGTCGGCAATTCGCTGCTTCATATGCTCTATCGTCTGACCGGTAAGTGCGCTCATGGCATCGTCCTTGACATCTCCGCCCAGGGCAGCAGCCACCGTGCGAGCCGATAAGACCATATCGTCTAGTGTTTCTAGCGCATCGCCGGGAATCGGCAGTTGCATAAAGAACGTCAAACCTGGCGATTGCAGTACGTCGAGATCCGACAGATCGAAGGTGCCGGGCTCGAGGGCATTGGCAACACTGAACAGCCGCTCCTCGCTGGCGTCTTGCCCCGCAACTTCCCCGGCACCTAGGCGATGGAAGATGCCCATATCGCCGTACTTGAGCCCCTGCCCTCTGAGCGCGGAGACCAACGCTGCACCACCAAACGGAGCTTCAGGCTTCGCCATGACGCCGAGAATGAGCAGTTCTTCCAACTGTGGATTGTTGCGCCTGGCATCCTTTGTCTCGTTTGCCTCGTCGGCGAGCGTCGCGGATTTTTCTTCGGCATTGTTGGTACCGGTCGGGGAGCCACCCGAATTTTTCCGGGTAGGCGTAACTAGGGGATCACCAAATAAATCATCTATGGGCGGTGCTGCAGGCGGCGCCTGCATCGCTGGTTGGTCAACGACGGGTGCTTTGGCGCCTTTCGCTGAGAGGTTTGGGGAATCAGACTTGAGCGGCAGACTGGCGCTCGCCTCGGCGTCGCCCAAGTCGCCAGCGGATTCGCGAAGGCGAGCCCTGTCAGGCTCTGCAGATGCCAAGGCTTCGCTGATGACCCTAGCACCACCATTCGGAAAATCTGGGCTAACTTCATCCACAACATGGTCAGACGCACTCTCGGTAACGTCGATGTCCATGCGAATCTCGTTGAGCTTTTGTCGCCTTGCGACCCAAAGTCCGTGGGCAACAATCAATAAGAAAAAGATGCTGCCAGCGACAATGATCAGATCTTTACTATCCAAAACACACCCCGCAATGCCTTTCCCACACGGTGCACAGAATCAAGCGATCGCGAGTGCCGCCGCCGCGTCCACATCCACCGAAACCAGTCGTGAAACACCTGCTTCCTGCATGGTAACACCCATCAAAAAGTCGGCCATCTCCATGGTGATCTTATTGTGCGTGATCACTAGAAACTGCACAGAGTCCGACATCTCTCGAATTAACGCGGCAAACCGAGCCACGTTCATATCATCTAATGGCGCATCAACCTCATCGAGCAAACATACCGGACTTGGGTTGAGATGAAAGATGGCAAAAATGAGCGCCACTGCCGTCATCGCTTTCTCACCACCAGACAGTAGATGGATCGATGCATTTTTTTTGCCTGGAGGTCTGGCCATCAATGACACACCGGTGTCCAGCATGTCGTCGCCCGTGAGCTCTAGATATGCGCTGCCTCCACCGAACACCTTGGGAAACAGCTCTTTCAATTTAGCATTCACCGCATCGAATGTTGCCTTGAAGCGCACCCGGGTTTCGGCGTCGATTTTATGCATCACCTCGAGCAGAGTTTCTAGTGCCTGTTCAAGATCTTCGGCTTGGGCGTCGAGATAGGCCTTGCGTTCTGATTCAGCATCGAATTCTTCAATAGCGGCAAGATTAATCGCTCCCAGACGCTGTATGCGTCGCGTCATGCGCTCAATCTCTTGGACCCATGCAGCTTCTGACGCCTCTACCGGCATGTCTCGCTGCACCGCTTCCAGCGCATGCCCTGTTGTCGCTAGCTGCTCGAGCAAATTGTCTTCTTGTACCGCCATGCCTTGACGCTGCACGCGCTGGTCCTCCAAGGCCTCCCGCACGGTGGCTGCCTTCTCGGTCGCCTCGTTACGGCGACTTTCGTGGCCGCGAATCTGTGCTTCTACTGTTTCGAGAGCCTCTCTCGATGCTTTAAGTTCTTGCTCAACTCCCAGACGATCAGCCAACTGTTGTTTCAGTCGAGTTTCCGTCTCAGGTATGGGTTGCTCACTGTCGGCGATGCCTTGTTGAATATTTTCTAGCTGGGCAGTCAGCTGAGACTGCTGGGTCAGCATTCGTTCACGCGCAGAAATACTGACCTTGAGCTGGCTTTGGACTGACTCCAGCCGCACGTTAACCGCATGAAATTCCTCGCGACTTTGCCGGGCTGCCTCGCGGCTTTGCTGGAGCGATTCAGCCAGCTTGTCGCGTTCTTCGCCGAGGGCGGTTTTCACCACGTCCTGCTCAGCACGAATACTTTCGGCATCGGCTAAGGCAGTGCGCGCCTGATCTCGGCGGGCATTTTCTTGCGCGATTTGCTCCTGCAGCTCCGCGGTTTCCTTGCGGATCTGCTGTTGCCGTGCCGCCGCCTCCTCTAGCTTGACCTGGGTGACGCTATGATCGGTTCGCCGGTCGCTGAGATTTTGATTGAGCAGGTTGGCCCGGGCCTGTAGCTCTTCACGCCGAGCTTCTAGAGTCTCAACTTGCGCACGCGCACTCTGCAGCTGACTCAGCGCCTCGCCAAGGTGGTTGTCTGCATCTTCGATTTGCAGCGCATTCGCTTCAATTGCCTGTCCGCGCTCGATGATCCCCTGGGACTGATCCTCGTCGTGTAAAACGCGTATCCAGTCGGGGCCTACCCAGAAGCCTTNACGAGTAACGATGCTCTCTCCAGNCTTAAGCNNATGACGCTTAGCCAGCGCTACATCCGCAGACTCCGCCGCATAGACACCATGCAGCAGTGAACTGCCCGCCAGAGCATCCGCTCTCAGCAGCGAGCGCAACGTAGGCAACTGCAGGGCTTCGTTACGCGGGTAGCTACCTTGTTCGGTCCCGGTTTCAACCAGTGCAAGATCCCCATCGGACAGCTCGGAAAGAGTACTGGCGAAGACAGTCAGATCATCTACCTGGAGAGCCTGCATGAAGCGGCCCATGACGGATTCCACAGCGTTCTCCCAGCCGGGCACCACGGATAAACTTTCCCCCAGGCGCTTAACATCATGCAGAGCATTCTCGCTAATCCAGCTTTCCGCCTCGGGCACATTTAGACTCAGCGCCGCGTCTTGCAGCGCCTGCAGGTTGGCCGCTTGCTGGCGCAACTCCTGCACCTGCCCGCGTGCCTGCTCCACGGTTTCTTCAAGACCTTGTGCGGTTGTTTTGGCAACCGCCAACGCATCCCGATTTTCCGTCATGAGGTCACCGAGTGATCGGCTCTGGGTTTCCAGACCATCAATCTCCAACGCCATCTGCTCAAACAGCTGCCCTTCCTCTTTCGGCTGCTGCAGAGCCAGCCTTGCAAGTTCCTCAGATCGGGTTTGCAGCCGAGTGATCAGCTGTTCTAGATATTCTATTTTTGACGTCTGAATCTGCGCGTCTTGGGCGTTGCTCGCAAAGGCTTGATTGAACTCATCCCATCGCTGCTGCCAATCTTTACTCTGCTTCTCCGCCTCAGCCAGTGCGCTCTGTAACGATTCATCGGCGGCGGCTAGGCCCGCCGCCCGTGGCTGTAGCTCACTGACTTGGGCCTGCATCGATAGAATCTGTTGGTCATCGCTCTCGACCTGCTGTCCAGCTTCTTCGCTGCGCTGCTGAGTTTGAATGAGCTCCTCGTTGAGTTGCTTAATGCGCTGCCGATTAAACTGCAAACCTTCTTCGGTTCTGGTGATCTCCGCGCCAAGTTGATAATAATGCTCCTGAACGCGATTCACTTGGTCCGTTCGCTCGGAGAACTGCTTGCGTCGATTTTCGATCTCAGCCTCGATTTGGCGCTGCTCAGCCATGACTTTTTCCAGTTCAATCTCAAGCGCCGAAATTTTTTGTTCGCGCTGACCTAAACCAGATTTCAGCGCTTGATATCGCAGTGCATATAGCTGCGCATTCAACAGCGATTCTTCGGTCTTCAAGGTGCGGTAACGTTCCGCTGCCTGTGCTTGGCGCTGCAGACGATCTAGCTGACGACCCAATTCTTCGCGAATATCGTTGATCCGCTCGAGATTCTCCCGGGTATGTTTTATCCGGTTATGGGTTTCACGGCGCCTTTCTTTATATTTAGAAATACCCGCTGCTTCCTCGAGATACACGCGAAGCTCATCGGGTTTAGCCTCCACAAGCTGGGAGATCATGCCTTGCTCGATGATGGAGTAGCTGCGAGGGCCAAATCCGGTGCCTAGAAAGATGTCTTGAATGTCACGACGGCGGCAGCGAGTACCGTTTAGAAGGTAGTTCGATTGGCCATCGCGACTGACTTCTCGGCGAATTGCGATGTCAGCGTAGGCCGCATATTCGCCGCCAATACGACCATCACTGTTGTCAAAGATCAGATCGATACTCGCGGCATTATTGGGCTTTCGAGTGCCAGAGCCATTGAAAATGACATCGGTTATATTCTCGCCACGCAGTTGCTTTGCTGAGCTTTCACCCATAACCCAACGAACAGCGTCGATGATATTAGACTTACCGCAGCCGTTAGGCCCCACCACTGCGCAGCGGTTTCCCGGCAAGGTCACCGTCGTCGCATCGACAAAAGACTTAAAGCCAGCAAGCTTGATTTGTTTCAGTCTCATGCAGTCAAAGCAGCCCTTCCGAGTGATGGGATAGCTTAATTCATCGGGCTATCGCGCGTCACATTTTTGTGCCCACTTGACCTTCGATCGCAGTCCTAGTCTGGCGGAGACAACACCGCATTCAGGCTTTGCCGTAATGGCGCGGCTTGCTCACGGTCCGCAAGTGCTAGCGAGATTGGCTCAGACAGCCACCGCCAATCGTCAGCGCTTGCCTCAGCGGTACCCGTAGCACTGAGACGAACGACTACCTCCACATTATCAGCCTGCGAAAGCGGCCGCGCAGGACTCATGCTCACAAGATCATCAAGGGTTACGGTAAAAGGCAGCAGCCAACCGGGCCTACGCACCACCGCATAGGGCATCCCACCGCCGACGGGACGAGCCACCACGAAGACCGTGTCCCGCGGATTCGCCTTCACGCCGTCCGCAATATTTACCGCTACCTGCAAAGCCTGAGCGTTCGCGAGCAGGGTATCGCTGGCCCGCAGGGCTTTTATGGCATCTACCGTCGCACGCACACGGTCTGGCTGCGCCGCTGTATTCAGCGTGCGGTTGAGCATGGTAATTGCCGACGCCGCGTCACCTTCCGCAATAGCAGCCACAGCGAGCATCTCAAGTACCTGTTGGTTGTTGGGATTTACCGCCAGAATTTCTTCGGCCAGCTGTTTGCTCAATGCATCCATGGCGCCTTGCTGGCTCAGATAACGAGACTGCAGCCAATAGAGTTTCACCAGCACATCGGACTCAGCAAACCCGTGGGCCTGGGCGAAAGCGCGTTCTGCCCGACCGAATTCCCCAAGTTTCAAATGCGCGTGACCCAGTAAATACCAACTGGGGGCATCGTCGGGCTGATCTGCTAGCCAAGCACTCAACACCATCTGCCAGCTTTGCAACTCAGCAGAATCATCTTCCGGCGATAGCGCCAGTATCGCTTGAGCACCCTGTATCTTTGCTGCGCCATAGCTGCCTAGCTGGCTATAAACAACCAGCGCTAGTGCCACGAGGAGCGCACCGCTGAATAGCAGGACATTACCGGGTTTGCGGAATGTAGGAGGCCGTTCTTTGGGCCTCACTTCGCCGTTGGCCTGAGGATACTCGGCGAGCAACACCGCCGCCAATTCCTCGGCGAGCTGTGTTTTGTCTTCCTCTTCCAAAACGTCTTGTTCAACGGCTTGCAGCCGCTCTTCATACCACGCACGGCTATTTGCTTCCGCCTGCTCTCGATGTTTTTGTCCGTCACTGCGAGTCTGGCGGAGCCGCGCTGGCGCGACCACAAAAAGCAGCGCGAACACGGCCAATACGAAAAAAGCAAACATTGTCACTTGCGCTCGGCTGACTGACCGGGCGCGCCACTTGACGACTTGGAATGACCAACGATTTCCTGCAGGCGCGCCTGTTGCTGCTCATCAAGCACAGTCGCCTCCCATCGAGCGCCGCGCAGCAATCGAATAAGCACAAACACTGCCAACAGACCGAGTCCGATGGGTACTAACCAGATATACCAAGTTTGGCCATTAAACGGCGGATCGTAGAGCACAAAATCGCCATACCGTGCCTGTAGGTAGTCGCGCACTTCTTGTTCACGCTTGCCTTCGATAACGACCAAGCGATACACGACCTTGCGCAGATCTTGAGCGATAGGCGCGTCGCTGCCAGCGAGGTTGGTGTTCAAACACTTGGGACAGCGAAATTCCTCGATGAGCGCACGATATCGACGCTCCTGAACTTCATCAGCAAAATTAAAGGTGTCAATTTGCGACGCCGCCACCACCGCGCCTGTGGGTAGAAGGCAGATAAGCAGCAGCGCAGCGAAACGCCGACAAGCACGAGAGGTGTAGGCAAACAGGAATGCGCTCGCCACTGCCACTAATCGGCGCCTGTGTCTGTATTGTCCATGGTCATCACAATACCAAGCTGACGCAAGCGCGGAGCCAGTTCATCGCGCCAAATGCGGGGATTTATGTCGCCTACGCGTTTGTAGACGACCTCCCCTTTGGCATTGAGCAAAAAGGTTTCAGGCGCTCCATAGACCCCCATCTCGATGCCGAGCAGACCGTCTCGATCATCCAGCACCCAATCGTAAGGGTTGCCATATTGCGCCAACCATTGTTTGGCTTTGTCTGGCCGGTCTTTGTAATTCACCCCGACGATGACGACATCGGTAGCGGCCGAGATTTGCATCAACTGCGCGTGTTCGCTCAAACAGGTAGGGCACCAAGTGGCCCAAACATTAACGAGGGCTGGTCTACCCAAAAGATCTTCGCGGCTCAGGGTCTGATCCGGGGCATCTAACAGCCGCGCCTGAAATTCTGGGAATGGCTTATCAATGAGGGCGGAAGGCAGTTCGTTGCGCGCGCCTAGATCAAAGCCCACATAACCCAGCCCCAAGATCAGCACGAAAACCCCGAGGGGAATATACAGACTGGCGCGACTCATGCCGTAGCCGCCGATCCTTGTGTGGCCGCGACGCGTCGTCGCTGTCGCGCATACCGTTTGTCGAACACGGCAATGACACCCCCTAGCGCCATCAGCAAGGCGCCAATCCACACCCAGCGAACCAACGGTTTGTAGTGCAGTCTCACTGCCCATGCCCCGCCTTCGAGGGGTTCGCCAAGAGAAATGTAGGTATCCGCGAAAAAGCCCGGGTTAATGCCGGCCTCAGTCATAACATTACCTCCAGCAAGATAGCGCCGCTTTTCTGGCCGCAGTTCGAAGGCATTTCGCCCGTCTGGATCAGTCAGAATGAATATCCCTTGCTGGGCCTCATAATTTGGTCCCTTTACGTTCGTTACACCGGTAAAGGTCACCTGCTGGCCGGCAAGTTCCACTTGGCTTTGCGGCGACATACGCACATCGGATTCAACCGATTGGGTGGCGGTAATGGCGATACCCACCGTGCCCATAGCAAAGCCCAAATGCGCTAGCGTCATGCCAATAAAGGCCGCAGGCAAGCTGCCTCGCAAGGCGCGAAACACCAGTTGCTTTAGGTGCGTGATCACAACCCACAACGCCAGTGCCACGGCTGCCGCTACGAGGATCGTCGCTGGATCCAACGCAAACCAAACCAATACCCCGATAACCGCTGCAATCGCCATCGCCTGATACACACTGTTGAGCACTTGGGTCTTGGTGCGCTTCCAGTTGAGCACTGGTAAAAACGCCAGTGCACACAAAAGCAGCAGGCCAAGAGGCACAAAGAAAGCATTGAAAAACGGCGTACCGATGGAGATACGGCCACCGCTGATTGCTTCATAACCGATCGGCGCGAGAGTTCCCCAAAGCACCACTGCCAGCGAGACCACCATGATGACGTTATTGATCAACATGAAGAATTCACGACTCAGAACACCGTAGCTGACCTTCACCTGGGTTTGCGACGCCCGCAGCGCATACAACGTCAAGGAGCCACCAACCACGAGCGCAAGGAAAATCAATATGTACATGCCGCGCTCAGGGTCAACGGCAAAGGAATGCACCGACGTAAGCACGCCCGAGCGGACGATGAAGGCGCCCAACAAGGAAAATGAAAAGGCGGTAATGGCCAGCAGTAAGGTCCAACTCTTGAACGTGCCCCGATTCTCGGTCACGGACAGCGAATGCACCAATGCCGTCGCCGCCAGCCATGGCATGAAGGAGGCGTTTTCTACTGGGTCCCAAAACCACCAGCCTCCCCAGCCGAGTTCATAATAGGCCCACCAGCTACCCAAAGTGATACCGCAAGTCAAAAAGGCCCAAGCCATATTGGTCCACGTGCGGGTCCAACGCGCCCATGTGGCGTCTATTCGACCCTCAAGTAGCGCGACTACGGCTAGAGCGAAGGGTATGGCCAGTCCCACATACCCTGCATAGAGCAGTGGCGGGTGTACGATCAGACCAAAATCCTGCAGCAAAGGATTCAAATCTGCGCCATCGGCCGGCGTCAGCGGGATCAGTCGCAGAAACGGATTACTGGTAAACAGCGCAAAGCAAATAAAGCCGAGATTGAGCAGCGACAACACGCCGATGGCGCGAGTCGTGAAATGCTGAGGGTACTGACCGGAACGCAGGCAAAACGCCAGCATCCATGTGCCCATGATAAGTATCCAAAGCAGAAAGGATCCCTCGTGTCCGCCCCAGACCGCACTCACCTTGTAGATCCAAGGCAGCAGCGAATTAGAGTGGTTCGCCACATAGGCAACGCTGAAGTCGTCTAACACAAAGGCATAGGTCAAAGCAGCAAACGCCAAAAAACTGAATGACCATTGCCCCAAAACCATACTCTGAGCAGCTCGCTGCATCACCTCGTCGCGGGGCGCAACCAGCCCGACGCCACCGGCACCAAGCGCCAGGACACCTGCCAATGTAAGGGCAAAATTACCGAGTTCAGGAATCATCAGACGCGCTTTGTGGTAGCGGCATGGATGAAGACGGATAAGCCGAGATTACCGGTTTAGCCGCTGGTTGCTGTTCCGCTGTTTGCAGCTCCATCAACTCAGGCGGCATGTAGTTTTCATCGTGCTTGGCGAGCACTTCGATAGCTTCGAGCACACCAGTATCGTCGAGTTGTCCTTCCACCAAAATACCCTGACCTTCACGAAACAAATCCGGCAGGATCCCCGTGTAGCGCACCGAGAAATCCGCGCCCTGACGATCCG
>PBTJ01000018.1 GCA_002726925.1 Gammaproteobacteria bacterium
CATCGAGGCGGTCAAACAGGTGGCGGTGGCCGACCGCATTTTGCTGACCAAAACAGACCTGCTGGAGAATTCGAGGCAATCCCTAGAAGCCGCAATTCGGCAGTACTCGCCGGCTGCGCCGATCAGCACAGTAATCGATGGCGAGGCGCAAGCGGATTGGTTTTTTGGTGCAGCAGGCTATGCGTTAGATGACAAAAGCGCGGACGTTGAAGCTTGGCTCGCGGGTGAGTTCAGGGCTCAATCTGATACAACCGCGCAGGTTCACGAACACGCCGCCCATGATAAAAATCGGCACGGCGAGGTGCGGGCGAGTAGCCTCGTGTTCGACGAACCGGTAGACGCAGGCTTGTTCGAATCCTGCCTGACCATGCTCATGCAATTTCGTGGTCAAGATTTGTTGCGGGTAAAAGGTATTATCCATGTGGCCGGCCTTGATCGGCCGATGGTGATTCACGGCGTGCAACATGTTTTTCACCCGCCACAGCTTCTTCAGAGCTGGCCCGGTGATGATCGCAGAACACGCTTAGTGGTGATCGCTCAAGGTCTGGATCATGCCGAGCTGCGCGACTGCTTTTCAGCCCTTGGCTTGCAGGCCCGAGTGATTGAGTAATGATAGAAAAATGACCATCGTTTGAGGAGTTATTCTGTGAGCGAGCAAATCACCATTTATGGGTCAGGTGGCAACCGCGCAGCTAGGGTGGCATGGACGGTTAATGAATTGGGGCTCGAGGCCTCTTACCGGCACTATGACGGCATGATTGGTAGCGACGAACTCAGACGCCTGCATCCTCAGGCGAAAATCCCTGTCATGCAGATTGGTGACTTGGTGTTGTTTGAGTCGGCTGCGATTTGTCAGCATCTTTGTGACATTACCCCGGGTCAACACCTGATGGCGCCGGTGGGAACGGCCCAGCGGAGCCTACATAATCAGTGGGTGTCCTTTGCGCAGTCGGAAGTTGAAGCCTACTTGTGGCATAGCTTTCAAATGGGCCGACTGGAGATGGCTGAGTCTGCAACGGCAGCGGCGCTAGAGCTAAATCGGCACTTAGCTGGGGCGGGTTTGGACGCGTTTGAACAGCATCTTGCCAAGCAAGACTTTTTGCTTAACGAGCAGTTTTCTCTCGCCGACATCATTGTCGGCTGGACCATCAACTGGTCGCGTAAATCCGGCTTGTTGGAAACGCGTCCCGCGCTGCAAACCTACCTCGCAAAGCTATTCGACAGACCTCAGGTTGCGATGATTTGGTGACGGACGGCGGCGCTAATCCCCATTGCTGAACGTTGTCCCCCCTTGGAACATAGGGCCTTTCAAAATAGCAGAAGGGTAGCCCGCTGCCGGCGTCGCGAATGCGTCGCTATTGTCCAGCTGCAGCTCTTTCAAGTTGGCAAAACGCTCTGCAATGATGTCCATGGCCGCAAAGGGCAAGTTATGGTCGACATAGGGCTTAACGTTGTCGGTGACGAGATAGAACTTACCGTCTGAAATGAGATCGAAAACTTGCTCAGCGTGCCGTTCTGGCGTCATACCCAGCACCATTTCATTTGGTTTGATCGGCTCAAGATTGCCGCCAGCGGGGGCGTTTTTGGCGGACTTAATCAGCTGGCTCGATTGCATCAAGGAGGTGCTAACGATGCAGGGACATAGCACGCGAACATGCACTTGGGGTGATTTCTTGGCGATCTCGAAGGAGAGCGATTCCGTGAGTGCTACGACAGCGTGTTTGCTTGCTTGATACGCAGCGGCACCGCCGTCACCGCGTACCAGTCCACCCACGGAAGCCGTAGTGCAGAAAATTGATTTTTGGGTCTGAGCCTGCAGTTTGGGTACGAAGGCTTTGATGGTCTTAACCACGCCCAGCACGTTTACATTCAGCGTGGCCTCCCAATCCTCGATGTCGCTTTTTAAGATGCTGCTGTTGAAAAGGACCCCGGCATTTGCGAACACGGCACCGATGCTCGTATCGGCAAAGGCATCATCGATTTGGTTAAGCGCGCGGATCAAGTCTGCGCTATTTGTTACGTCACAAGCCAGAGCCAAAATATTGAGGTCCGGGGCCATGGCGCGCAGTTCGGCTGCGGCACGTTCTACCGTTGCTTCGTGCAGATCGATTAATGCGACATGCATGCGCAAGTTAAGTGCGGAGTGCTTGGCCAAACCCCAGCCGATACCAAAGTTACCAGCGCCAGTAATGACCGCCACGCGACCCTTTAGCTCGGCAAAATTGAATTTTTCTTGTTGTCGACTCATTGCTGATTTCCCTTGAGCTGATCGGCGGTGAGCAGTCTCCCAAAATTTGTTTTTGCGGCATAGCGGGGTGTTGAGGCAGACGACGTTCTCCACGAAGGGCTAGTCGCGTTATTTGTGCGCAAATCTGGCTCCTTGCTCGTTATCAGTGGAGCCAACACCCACTAAGCAGAGTTTTCGCAGGCCCAGTCCACGGCACACATGCCCAACATGACCGAAATTTAAATTACCGCTGAAGCTGTGACTGACAGGTCCATGATTGTGCAGATTGACCGGGGTCAATCACTCGGTTGGTAGCCGAAGGAAAAACGGTATCAGCCGGCCAAACCTCGGCGGTGCTGGGGTTTAAAGCCCATGCTTTTTTCAACCGTGCTTGAGTCAGCTTGCAGTAGCCTTAAACACCAGTAACTGATTGTTGGCCGGCATCTGTCGGTCCTCTTGTAAACTAAGGCCCGAGCGCGTAGCCAAGTCGCGCACCCACTCAAAATCGCGAATACCGCTTTGCGCATCGCGCTCTTTTAGCCACAAATCGAAATCCGCATTGGATGGCGTGGTGAAGTCGCCTGCATATTTGTAAGGTCCATACAGCGCGAGTAGCCCATCTTCTGCTAACGCCTTAGCTGCGCCGCGGATCAGCTTTTCGCCCAGTTCTGAACTGACGATATGCATGACATTGGCAGAGTAAGCGCAGTGGAATGTTTCGGCAGGCCAAGTGTCCTCGGCCAGATCTAGCGTGATTGGTGTAAGAATGTTGGCAGAGCCGTAGGCGGCGACATTGTTGGTCAACATTGGCAGCACGCTGGCGCGATCGCTGGGCTGCCAATCAATATGTTTGAGTTCGTCCGCCATATGAATGGCGTGCTGGCCCGCGCCGCTGCCAATCTCTAACAGCCTCGCCTGTTGGGGCAGCCATTCGGCGAGTACGGCCAAAATGGCTCCTTTGTTGTTGTCAGCGCCTGGCGAAAATCCTTCCATGGATGAAGCCTATCCCGACTAAGGACCTGTGCGACAGCGGCAAAATCATGGATGTTCGCCTATGCATTTTGTTCACGCTTGGGCCCGTAGTTTATGATCTCGCCTTGTAATCTTCTTTGATGAGTACTGCTATGCAAACAGCAACCCTTGACCGAATTATCGCCTCAGCACTGCTGGTGTTGGTATCTATTGGTGTACAAGCCAAGCAAGACCTGCCGTTTAACATTGAGTCGGTGACCGACTTTGATGAGCCCTGGGCCATGACCTTTCTGCCCGATGGAAAGATGTTGGTGACCGAGAAAAAGGGCAGTTTGCTGGTGGTTAATGCAGACGGCGACAAGCGCGTGGTGAGCGGCTTGCCAGACGTCGGCTACGGCGGTCAGGGGGGCTTGGGTGATATCGCCCTGCATCCGAATTTCGCAGCAAACGGCATGGTCTACCTCAGTTATGTCGAGTCCGCGGTGGACGGTACCCGGGGGGCAGCGGTAGGCCGCGGTCGTCTCGACTCTGAGGGCAAACGCCCTTCTGTATCAGACTTTGAAGTGATTTGGCGCCAATACCCAAAGATGGTTGGGTATGGGCATTATGGTCATCGTCTCATGTTCGACGATGCGGGCTTTTTGTGGATTACCTCTGGTGATCGACAAAAGTTCACCCCTGCCCAAGACATGCAGTCTAATCTGGGCAAGGTGCTGCGCCTGAACGATGACGGCTCGGTGCCCGCGGATAATCCCTTTGCCGACTATCGGACAGACTCACCACTGGTAGATCGCATTGGTGTCTATGGCGAGGTGTGGTCCTTGGGTCACCGTAATCCGCTGGGCATTGCTCAAGACCTACAGGGTCAACTTTGGGTGATTGAGATGGGACCACGGCATGGCGATGAGCTGAATCTGGTTCGCAAGGGCAAGAATTATGGCTACCCGGAGGTATCAGACGGCGATCACTACGACGGACGACCTATTCCTGATCATCGTACCCGGCCAGAGTTTGAAGCCCCGAAAATCAGCTGGGTACCGGCCATATCGCCGAGCCATCTTGCCTTTGTTGAAGGCGCCCAGTTCGAGGCATGGCAGGGCAATGCCCTTGCCGCTGGCCTCGGCGCGAAAGTCATTGTGCGGATCGAAGTTGATGGCGCGGCGGCACGTGAGGTCGCGCGTTATGATATGGACACTCGCATACGTAGCGTCATGGAAGGGCCGGAGGGTGCTATCTGGGCGCTGGAAGACGAACGCGGCAGCAGCGAAGGACGCTTGTTGAAACTGACCCCTAAATAGGCGNCGCGAGGACGCCCCTTTGCGTACTGAAAGGGCAGTCGTCGCTAACGGGCCTGACTAGGGCGAGTCAGTAACACCCGCAATGGCAACAAACTGACCGTCTGCAGTGCGCACGACGTTGTGCGTGGCCAACACGGCGCTTGGCGAGATGCCGCCTAAAATGTGGGGGTACAACTCGCCGTCGGACCCTTCAAAGTCCGCGGGTTTGTCGCCCACCGGCGCGGTGCCCTCAAAGATGGTCGCAACGCCAGACTCCCGCAGACTCTCGACGGTCATGCGCAAACACAGCCAATCGCCTTGCACTTCTGGATAAAAGTGATTGGCGACCACGAGTAACTTTTCTGGGTTTGCGGTGCCGTGGGTAAAGCCGTCGACGTCGTAGGTCGGCGGGTAGTAAACGCCGTCTTCCTCAGCCAGTGTCGCCTGCCAAAGTTCCGCCTGAATCAAATGAAAAACATAGGGGTGTTCGGGTGTCATCATCTCGTTACTCTCACTTGCGGCACTGATCACGGGTGAAATTGCGACGGCAAATGCCAAAATAAGACGTAACACAGTTTCTTTGATCATGGTTTTCTCTTTGGATTTATGAAGACACCGCGCNAAGCGATAATCATCAGAAGATAGCACACTGCCAAGAGGTGATGACGGACAAAATGCGCCGGCTGGATTCTCAGCAGATCATTTCGACGACGACGGCATAAGGCCCAGCTTTGTTGTTCGNGCCNAGAAAGTGGGTTTCACCCTGCTGCATAGATTGGGCGGTAACGAATTCAGAGAGCACTGCCTGCCAATCGACAGCGAAGTTCAGCCCAAACTCCAATGTTTCGTNTGTCATCTCGAGCACCTTTTGATTGGCGACGGCTTTACCGAGCGTTTTGATGAGTCGGTCCGCATAAAGGTCGGCAACGATAACGCTAGTTGGTGCTGCGTTTTGCTTGACCAGCGCCAGCGTCGATGCAACCTGTTCGGCGGACAGATACAGCGACACCCCCTCCCATAAAAACAGGGTTTTGCGTGAGGCATCGAANCCCGCCTCGGTGAGTTTGCTAAAGAGATCGTCAACGCTGAAATCGACCGAGACAAAGTGCACGTGCTCGCAGTCAAGGTCCGCAGCGTTAAGCATGGCGCGCTTGTGGTCCTGAACAACCGGTTGGTCAACCTCAAAGAAGGTCACTGCGCTGCTGACTAAATCACCATAGCAGCGGGTATCGTAGCCAGCGCCCATCAACACAAATTGATCTACGTTTTGCAGCACGCGCGCGATGCTGGCGTCGAAATGCATTGTCCTTGCTGCAACTAAGTCGGCGATACCCTCATCGCCTGCTTTTGGAATTCGAGGGTACATTGAGGATTGGCCAGCGATGCGCGCCTGCAGCCAGAGCGGCCATAGCACCAACCATAGGCCGAATTTTGATGTATTCGGCAACACCGACATCAGCGCCGCTGTCGTTTCATCTTGGCGGAGGCCGAACACGTGCATAGTCCAGCGCCCATTGATGATCTCGATGGCCGTCTGCGACACGCCAAGGCGCTTACTGACGATGATCTGTTTATAGGCCGTAAGCAAAAGACCAACAATCGCCAACGGAATGGCCAGGATTTGCAGCGGAATGTAGACGATAAAGCTGAGGTACNTCATNGGCGAAGATGCTACCACTTCAGGACAGATTGAGCGGCCGGNCGCGCACGATAGCGCTCGTCCCAGTCTCGCAGTAAGGGTCTATCGCCGAACACATCNACNTCGATAAANCGCATGAATTGCAGNGACGATTGCATTGTGCAGTCNGCNACATTGACGTGTTCACCGCCGAGTAGTGGCCTGCCATCGCTGAGCANTCGCTCCAAATAATCCATGGGGGTTTGCATTGCCTGCAGGTATTGGGCGGCCTTTTCAGGTTCTGGGGGGCGGCCAAGGGGAGACTTGGTGGCATGCCCATAGGCGCCCATGGGGCCGCCAATTCGCAGGTCGATAATGCGTTCTAAATCTCGCGCCTTGGCGCGTTGCTCAGGTGTGCCGGTATAGAGAGTGTTGTCCGGGAATTTGTCTTCAAGGTAATCGACGATAGGCAGGGACTCGACGATATAGCTGCTGTCGTCTAGCTCCAATGTAGGCACGGTGCCAAAGGGGTTGCGGGCCAAGTGCTCGGGCTCTTTGTGTCGGCCCTTGACCGTGTTCACCACGATTTGCTCAATGTGCATATTCGTGCCGAGTTGCTCGCGTTCGGCGATGTAGAGCATCACCTTGGTCGGGTTGGGGGCCAGCGGCACCATGTATAGCTTCATCAAAGACCTCCTGTGATATCGACGATTTGCTCAAGCAGTTCATAACGCTTAGGGCCGATGGGGCCAGCGCTGTCGAGGCCGAGCTTGAGGGTAGTCACGCCAGCGTCGCGATATTTAGCCAGCCGCTCGGTGACCGTGTCTAGATCACCCAACGCTTGGAACTGGGTCACCATGGCATTGGGCACTCGCTTGGCGGCTGCGTCGCGCTTACCGTCAAGCCAAAGTTGCTGAATGGCTACTGCGTCATCCGCATAGCCTGCGCGCTTGAAGGCATCATTGTAAAAGTTGGTATCAGCCGAGCCCATGCCGCCCATATTGAAGGCCACGGCCGGTTTGCGCCGCTCGATCATGGCGTCGACGTTATCGCCTAACTCCACACGAACTGATACNCACAGATCTAAATCACCCATGGTTCTGCCAGCATCCGCTGCGCCTTGGNNTAAGTAATCAAGGTGCGCGCTGGATTGATCCGGCGAGAACGAGGTGCCCAGCCAGCCGTTGGCAGCGTTGCCGGTATAGCGCAGTGCGTTGGGACCTAGGGTTGCCAGATAGATGGGTATTTCAACCGCTGTATGCTGCACTCTGATGGGCTTGCCCTCGCTGTCTGGCAGCGGCATTTGAAAGACCTTGCCTTGGTAGCGAACTTTTTCTCCGGCAAAAATCATGCGGCAAATCTCCACGGTCTCGCGCAGGCGGGTCAACGGTGGATGGTATGGAGTGCTGTGGAGGCCTTCGACCACCTGCGGGCCGCTGGCCCCCAAGCCCAGTATGAATCGGCCGTCAGTAAGGTCGTGCAGGGTGAGGGCGCTCATGGCAGTCATTGCCGGNGTNCGGGCGGTGGTTTGCATGATGCCCGTGGCAAGTTTGATCTGGCTGGTTTTGTCTGCCAGATAGGCCAACGGTGTCAGCGCGTCGCTCCACCACGCTTCAGCGGAAAAGGCCATGTCGACGCCAAGCTTCTCGGCAAACTGCACCCACTCTACGCTCTGGCGCAGCGTGCCGGGAGTGATGGGCCCTATTTCAATGGCAAGTTTCAAGGCGGTGTTGGTTTACGCAGCGGCGATGCGGTCCAGCGTTGGCAGCAGATACTGCAAAAAAGCCTTGGGGTTTTCACTCATGGGAAAATGCCCAACGTTTTTCATTTCTTGGAACGTCGAGCCCGCAATGGCTTGATGAGCGGCCTGCCCCAGCTCCGCGGTGCCGCTACAGTCATATTCTGCTGACAGTATGTGCACGCCCACNCGGTTNGTGTCGATCTCACCNGCAACCNTAGTCAGATCGTAGTCTTCTAGGTAGTAGTTTAAGTCCCCAAGAAAGACCGGCGGCCAGCCGCAGGAATACACATAGGAGGTTTCTTTGCGATAGCGCTTGGGTGAGGTTGGCGACATCAGCGCATCCATTAACCGCGCTTTGTATTCGTTGTTGACTTGGGGGTGCCATAGCTCCGTGTTGTGCTCGAGCTTGCCCGGAATCTCCAGTGCGCCCTCCAGTGAGAGGACCGCGCGAAAGTCTTCGGGGTGTTTATGCGCCAGATCCAGCGCCAGCAGGCCACCNACCGAGCAGCCCACAAAGATCGGGCGATCAAGTCCAAGCACGCGGCTCAGGGTTAGAGGTATCGAGCGCAGAAACTCGCCTCGCAGCAGGTACTGCTCATCCCACCACTGCTCTTCTACTGGCGGTAGCGACTTGCCGTGATAGGGCAGGTCATAGGCAATCAGTCGGAATCGGTCGGTAATTTCAGGTGTTTCAAAAAGGTGTCGCCACTGGCTGCTATGACAGCCGGCTGTGTGCTGCAAAAGCACTGGTATGCCTGAGCCAGCTTCCTCAAAGTAGATGCGATGTTTGGCGCCACCTAGCTCTAGCTGCACGTAGCGACCAACCGNCGCGCTAAAGGTACCTTCAGGCTGTAAGTCATGAGGCATGGCTTCGCCCGTATCGATGGGCGCTCGCAGTAATTCTATCGCGCGCGCGGCAGCGGCAAAGTATTGACCGAAGACTACCGGGTCGGCGTCGCGAGAAATGCCCTTGCCCTGCATCACGTTAGCCATGATGTCGTTATGAAAACGCTCGGGCACCGGGGCAAGTATTTTCTCCCAAACGGCTGCATCGGCCTGAAGCTTGATTATGCCATCGCTATGGCTCGCATTGGCATCGGGCCTGCCCGCGCTTACGGGTAACGTATGTTCTTCGTCACCGACGACCAGCGTGAGTCCGCCGTTCCAGTAACGGGCGGCGAGCATGAACTCGCCATCGTCGGCGCAGCGCAGCGCCCATTGTTGTGTGCTCGGTAATTGTACAGACATCGAAACTCCCCTCAGCTCTATGCAGTATTTTTTGTGATCCAGATATTGCGGTTTTTGCGCCTTGTCTCGCAAGTCCAAGAAAAGTGCTCAGTTAGGCCGACGCTAAGAGCGACTTCGGCGACGGCACAGGTTGCTGACGTACTGCGTCAATGAGGCTAATGGCATCAGCAGCACGAATTGACCGCGGCGGTGAAGCGCATGATCGAGTTAAAAGAGTTTGATTCGAGGTCCACGAGGCGCCGGGTATATGTGGGCATCGGGCAGGGTGCAAAGGCGTTCCATACGTGTGGTGCTGCCGTCGGCGTACGCCCAAACTAAGTGATCGCCGTCGAGGTAGCGCTGCACCACCACCGGCCCCCAACCGAGCAGCCGAAAATTCAACACGGCTTGTTCCCATCTAACGCCTGCGGAGGTTCGTGGGCAGTACTGGCTGTCGCCTAGGGTGAAATACACGCCCCCTTCGGTGTCGTTGCTGGTCAGGCCTGCTGTGGCGTTTGGCCCCATGTCGTGGATGATGCCACTGGATGTCACGACGACTCGCTCACCGCATTGTTCGACCCGCTCCACGTGGCCTACTTTGCCGCTGATGCCTCGCCAGAGACCACGAATGTCCGCAGCTCCCGCAGGCAGAGACTCGGTGCATTCACTTAAGATCGGCATGGGGAAGCGGGTATAGCCGCAGCCGGGGGTATTGCCCTTGGGGATGTCGATAGCACGCTTACCGCTATTGTCGAGGAGTGGAAGTTCACAGTAGTTCAGTGCGCTGCCATCGCCACTGAGAACGGCGGCGTCCATCGTCAGAGCTGGCCGAGCGGAAAAAAATATCAACCAGATCAACCCGCCGATGATCGGCAATAGCAACACTAAGCCGCGAGTTATCCAGCGAAAAAGTGCGCGCATGAGTGCGGTTCCTTCTGGGTATGAGTCGACCAGATTATAGAGAGCGCAAGCGACGGGCCAATTACTTTCCGGCAAGTGGCAGGTGCGCATTGGCCTAAGATCTGGTTTTTTGTATCGTTAACACGTTTTGATGGCAAAAAAGTAGGCAGCGATGAACGCTAACACGCAATCGACACCCTTTGATCCAGACGCCTTAGGTCGCAAATACCAAGAGGAGCGTGACAAGCGTGTACGCGCTGACGGTAATAATCAGTATCAGGAAGTGACTGGTGAGTTTGCCTACTTCGTTGAAGATCCTTACATCGATAGTGAACTAAAGCGCGATGCTATCGAGGATGAGGTTGAAGTCGTCATCATTGGCGGCGGTTTCGGCGGCATGCTTGCAGCGGCACGACTCCACGATGTTGGAATTACCGATTTTCGCATTATCGAAAAAGGCGGAGATTTTGGCGGTACTTGGTACTGGAACCGCTATCCCGGCGCGTCCTGCGACATTGAGTCCTACGTGTATTTTCCGCTGCTGGAAAAAACCGGTTTCGTACCGAAGCAAAAGTACACTAATGCTCCCGAAACTCTGGAGTACTGCCACGTTATCGCCAAGACCTATGGTTTGCACGAGCGGGCGCTGATGCAGACTATGGTGACATCGACGGATTGGGACGAAGAGCTAGGTCGCTGGATTGTTTCCACGGACCGTCAAGATCGACTCAAGGCACGCTACGTTGTGCACTCCAACGGACCGCTGAACCGACCCAAGCTGCCGGCGATTCGTGGCATCAACGATTTTAAGGGTCATACCTTTCACANNAGCCGCTGGGATTATGCCTACACCGGCGGTGACTCCAACGGCGGGCTGGACAAGCTGCACGACAAGCGAGTNGCGGTCATCGGCACCGGCGCCACAGCGGTTCAGTGCGTTCCGCACTTGGGTGCCGCTGCAAAGCAGCTGTATGTTTTTCAGCGCACNCCATCGTCAGTGGATGTTCGTAATAATCAACCTACTGATCCAAGCTGGATTGGCAGCCAGCCCGACGGTTGGCAAGACGAGCGACGGCGCAACTTTGAATCCATTATGACCGGCGCGGGAGTAAAGGAAGACTTGGTGGCTGATGGCTGGACCGAAGCTTTCCGCCTGCTCTTCGGCAGTCTGCGCGACAAAGCGCCTTCAAAAGCGCGGCTGGCACTTTGGGCCGCNACGTCGCCGCTGTCGCCTAAGCTCTATCAGGTAGGTTTGAAGAAGTACCTCACGGATAAGGCCATGACGCATATGGATTTGGCCAGAGAAATGGAGCTTGCCGACTATCAAAAGATGGAGCAGGTGCGCGCCCGCGCAGAATCCATTGTTGAAGACCCCGACACCGCAGAGGCACTGAAGCCTTACTACCGACAATTTTGTAAGCGTCCTTGCTTTCACGACGAGTACCTGCCGACCTTCAATCGCCCCAACGTTGCCCTAGTGAACACNGATGGCCGTGGTGTCGATGAGATCACGGCAAGTGGCATCGTCTTTGATGGACAGGAATATCCGGTGGACTGCATCGTTTTCGCAACAGGTTTTGAAGTGGGCACGGACTACGCCCGACGCGCCGGGTATCAAATTCACGGTGTGGATGGCATGTCGGTATCGCAAAAATGGCAGGATGGTCTGTCCACCTTTCACGGCATGCACAGCCGAGGCTTTCCAAACAGCTTCTTTTTCGGTCCGGCGCAGTCGGGTTTCACCGCTACGTATACCTATTCGCTAGACGAGCAAAGCGTGCACCTGGCGCATATTTTGAGCACGGCAAAGGCCAAGGGTGTAACGCGCCTCGAAGCCAGCGAGGCAGCGGANAAGCAATGGGTAAAAACCATTATCGATAAGGCTCGCCTCATGGCGGACTTCCAAGAAAAGTGCACCCCCGGGTATTACAACAACGAAGGCAAGGTGAATACCACGCCACAAAACAATACCTACGGTGGTGGCCCAATCGAGTTCTTCGATCTATTGGCCAAGTGGCGTGCTAAGGGCGGTCTAAAGGGGTTAGAGGTGCGCTGAGCGCGTCGCTTACCCNTTACAGTTTCTTTTTTGGGGACGCCNGTTTCGCCTCANNGACCGCTAAATCGACCGCTAATATGAGAAAGCAATGAACGACGAAATCACCGATCGCCAGCGGCGCTATACCTTGTTCATGCTGGTGTTGGTGTTCACTTCTAGCCATGTTGACCGGCAGATCATGGGCATACTCGGACAGCCGATCAAAGAATCCCTGATGATCAGCGACACGCAGCTCGGCCTGCTTACCGGCATTATGTTTGCGGTCTTCTACGCCACCCTCGGCATGCCCATGGCCATGTGGGCGGATCGCAACAATCGCCGTAACTTAATTTCGTTTTCGGTTTTTCTCTGGAGTTTGATGACCGCACTATGTGCGGCAGCGTCGAACTTTATGCAACTGTTGTTGCTGCGCATCGGCGTGGGGGTCGGAGAGGCCGGCTCAAATCCGCCATCCCATTCTATGATCGCTGATCTGTATCCGCCGGAGCGTCGCTCAACCGCCATGGCAATTTTTGGTACGGGCATTAACTGGGGCATTCTGATCGGCTTTCTGGTCGGAGGNTGGATCAATGAGTGGTACGGCTGGCGGGTAGCGTTTTTGGTGGTGGGACTGCCGGGCATTCTGCTCGCGTTGGCGGTGCAANTGACGGTTAAGGAACCGCCAAGGGGTTACTCCGAGGCACTGAAAACNGAATCCAAACCGCCGAGGTTTTGGACTGTCGTCGGCTTCATGTGGCGCAGCCCAGTGCTTCGGCACATTGTCATTGCAGGGGCTCTTGTGTCCTTTGCCGGTTATGCATCGGTAATATGGGTGCCCATTTATCTGGTGCGCATTCATGAAATGGGTACGGGTGAAGTCGGTAGCTACTTGGCCTTGTTGATTGGCGTAGGTGGCGCCATCGGTATTTATTTGGGCGGTCGCCTTGCCGACTTTATGGCGGCGAGACGNGGACAGCAGTGGCTGCCCTGGGTGGTTGCCATTTCATCATTAATGACCTTGCCATTGCTCTACCTGACTTTTATGGCGCAAACGCCCATGGCGGCCATCGCCGCTTATGCGCTGCCCGCTATGTTCGGCACGCTGTACGTAGCACCGGGCTTCGCCTTAATTCAAAACTCCACACCGCTGGAAATGCGCTCGGTGGCGGCGGCAATCAATCTATTTATTACCAACATTATTGGCCTTGGATTAGGGCCTTTTTCCGTAGGTCTTTTCAGCGATCTATTCGCGCAAAGCTATGGCGCAGACGGTTTGCGCTGGGGTTTAACAACCACAATCATTATTTTGCTGTGGGGCGTTTTTCACTACTGGCGCTGCGGGGTGATGATTAAACGACAATTTGCCGATGCGCTATCGCCGCAAAGGCTCTAGCGCGCACAAGTCGCTCGGCGTTTAGACTGACAACGAGAAAGTAGGTAGCTGCGGCCAAATGTTTCGGCCTTGGTGCAAGGAAACCGGTCATGGTGAGACGTCAAAGCAGTTCTACAGCAGGCGCNGCGCAAGTTGTGGANAATCCTCGAATCGCCATGGTCATAGACCCGTGGTATCACCCTTTCAACGGCACAGTGGTATCCACTCGCCGTTTCGTTGATGCGCTGGCAGCGCAATTTGATTTCAAGATCCTCCTTGCCCTCGCTCCAGGCGAGGCACTTGAAGCCAACTGCGTTGGTTTTTCGCGGCTACGCCTTCCGGGTATCAATTTCATCATTGATCGCATGAAGGCGCCGCTTGGTCTGCCGAACCGTCAAAAGCTCCAGCAGGTCATGCAAGAGGCGGATCTGTTGCATGTACAGTTTCCATTTTTTTTGGGTCACGGTGCGATTGCGGCGGCCAAGCGCGAAGGCAAGCCAGTCGTCATGTCCTTTCATGTGCANCCAGAAAATATTCTCAGCAACCTTGGTATTACCTCGCGCTGGCTAACGAAGCTTATGTATCGATTTTTTGTCTGGCGNTTTTACGNCCGCGCCGATTGCGTGATTGCGCCGTCTCAATTTGCCGCGGGTTTGCTGCGCGAGGCGGGGCTGACAAAACCTGTGACGGTGCTATCCAATGGCGTCACCGCGGACTTTTTTCTTGCCCATGAGCCTGTCAATGAAACGCCCAAATTTCATGTGGTTAGCGTTGGTCGGTTGGCAAAGGAGAAGCAGCAACCGCATTTGCTTCGGGCCATCGTTGCCAGCCGTTACAAAAACGAGATAACGCTGACGCTGGCGGGTACCGGCCCCCAGCAAGGCCACTTAATTGATCTTGCCGCAGCACTTGGCGTGCAGGCCGAGATCGGACGGGTGTCTGACGAGCGTCTCAAAGCGCTATACCAAACCGCGGATGTGTTTGTGCAAACCAGTGCNGTGGAACTTGAGGGCATGTCTGTGCTCGAAGCCATGGCCGCGGGCTGTCCGGTACTGATCAATCGGTCAGAGACTAGCGCNGTGCCCGAGTTTGTGNGCGCACCTGAGGCGACNTATGCCATGAACGATGTTGCCGATCTCACGCGCAAGCTCGANGCCTTGNTGGAAAAACCTGAATTGCGTGCCGCTGCTGGACAGGAAAATCGTCAGANCGCCCNATCTCGACACCATGATCATTCCGTCAACACGCTTGCGCAGCTATATCAACAGGTGCTCGGTGAGTACTGAGTCCAGGGATGCGACACAAAGCGCTAACGACTCGGCCAAGGTCACGGACGCCTTGGCGGCTGCGTGGATCAATTGGGTGCAGCAACGTAGCGATGCTGTGTTGGCGGTGGTGTTACTGCTTTCGATGCTGTCGTTGGGAGCATTTTATCAGTTTGGCAAACTAAACTCTGACTTGAGCAAATTGATCGCGCCGTCTGACTCGCTGACCTGGTATCAGCATGATCAGNTCTACAAAGCTGCCTTTCCCAAATTTCAACAAACCGCTGTGCTGGTGATTCGCGGCGATGATTATCAGCAGGTTCAGGACTACACCAAGGGCTTGGTGGCNCGTTTGCCCATGGANCTGCTCGGTGATGTGTTTGCTCCNNGCGTCGATCCATTTATCGAGGGCAGCACACCGTATTTCTTGACCGACCAACAGCTAGACCAGTGGCTTGAGGGCGTCAGCTACAACCAAGGCTCGTTGCTGAGGTTGATGGATGAGGCTTCTCTGGCCAATGTCCTGCTTACCTACGCAGACTTTGTCAGTGCCAATGCTGGGCAACCCTTGCCGGTATCGTTGGCTTCCGTGGTCGATGGACTGCAGCAAGGCGATCTGAATTTCGCNGCCTTTTATCCGCTGCAACCGACAGGCGCGTCGTTCAGCGAGTTGGTCGTGATGACCGGGCGTCAGCAGTTGGGTGCGGCTCTGCCCAACGAGGCCATCGTAACGGCGCTGCAAGCAGCGATTGCTGATTTTCCGCCACCGCAGGCGGTAGACNTTGCCCTCACCGGTGAAATAGCTCTCGCCCACGAAGAGATGAGCGCGGCCCTTGGCGGGGTTGAGTTGGCGGGNTTACTGTCGCTGTTCTTTCTTGCGGTCATTCTGCATTTCGGCATTCGCTCCTCGCGCATTTTGCTCGCTATTGGAATCATGCTGGCCATGGGCGTTAGCCTAACGCTGGGCTTNGCGACCCTTGTGATCGGTGAGTTGAACACACTGTCGCTGATCTTCGTGGTCTTGTTTTTCGGTCTGGGGGTGGACTTTGCNGCGCACTNTACCCTGCGTGCACAAGCATATCTGTCGGGGGACTTATCTCAGGCTTTGACGGCGGCNCTNAAAGACACNGGNCCTGCCCTGATTCTGTGCACGCTTACCTCGGCGGCGAGTTTTCTGGCCTTTCTACCCACAGCCTATCGAGGCTTTGCCGAGCTAGGCGTNATCAGCGCCGGGGGTATCGTGATAGCGCTGCTCCTCACNCTAACGGTGATNCCCGCGGTATTGGTGCGCTGGCCTCCAGCGCCACAAGACCCCGCGCGTAAGATGTTGATTACACCGCTGCTGCGCCGCCTGCGTGCGGGAGTCGATGAGTTGCCAAAGGCGCTGGTGGTGGGCGTATTCGCTGCAGTGTCCGTCGCGTCCATTTGGGCGGCTATGGGTGTGNGCTTTGACTACAGCGTGCTCGCCATGCGCGATGCCCAGTCGCCTGCCATGCGTGCGCTGCTTGAACTGCAGAAAGATCGCCAAACTACCGATTACAGCGTGCATGTACTGGCGAGCGATGCCGAGTCCGCGGCGGCGCTGAAAACCCGCCTAATGTTGCTGCCCACCGTGGGAACGGTGACGACGCCGGCAAACTTTGTGCCCCAGGGCCAGAACGCTAAGGCGTCGGCGTTGGCGCCTTTTCAAACCTTGGTGGATGACTTGGAAGCGCCTGATGCGGTGTCTATCGACCTCGAAATGGCTNGCCTTGCCGTAGAGTATTTGCGTGAGATCTCGGNAGACTTGCAAGGCGATAGTCGCTTGCAGGCAGAAACGGTGCTGGAATCTGCCCAAGCGATACTGCGACAGCCACCGCAGCTGGCGGCCTATGAAGCGCAGTTAGCCGAGCAATTGCCCGCGGGGCTTGTAGCGCTGCGCGATCTGCTGAACGCCCAGCCGTTTACCCTTGAGCAAGTGCCGCAGCGGTTTCGCGAACGGCTGATCTCCCCTGACGGTCAGCACTTGGTATCAGTGAACCCAGCCACGCTGCTTAACGATCGCGATGCCACAGATGCCTTCATTGCTGAGGTTTCGGGGAATGCGCCGAACGCTGCAGGCAGGAGTGTTGTCGAGTGGGGTATCGGCGCGGTGGTCGTTGAGTCTTTCCAGCAGGCCACGGCGACAGCTTTTGGCGCAATCTTCGTGCTGCTCATNATGTACTTTCGTGGCTGGACATTGCCGCTATTGGTGCTGATACCGATTGCCATGACGATTGTGCTTACCTTCGCTGCCAGCTCGCTATTGGGTATCAGCCTGAACATGGCCAATATCCTGATGGTGCCGCTGATCTTGGGGCTCGGTGTTGATACGGGCATCCACATTGTGCACCGGCATCGACAAACGCAACGCGAAGGGGGTGAACAGGCCATGGACCCTGCCATACGTCGGGCCGTGATGATCAGTGGCCTCACCACGGTGGGTACATTTTGCTCGCTGAGTTTGAGCCCTCATCAAGGGGCTGCATCCATCGGTTTGCTGCTCACTATTGCGATCAGTCTGCTGCTGGTCATTAGTTTGGTGCTGATGCCGATATTGTTGCGTTGGTTTGCGCCAGCGAAGGGTTCTGCCTGACAAACGTTGGCTTCGGATACGCGTTGTCATAAAAGCGGATCCTTCGTATAGTGCCGCGTCGCCTTAATGGCGAGTTCTCAGGGCGGGGTGAAAGTCCCCACCGGCGGTAATCATACGTGTCGACCATGTTGACGNTNGTGTGTAGCCCGCGGGCGCTCTCGGCTCAATGCGTTTGCATGGGCGAGTGGACAGCAGACTCGGTNAGATTCCGAGGCCGACAGNTAAAGTCTGGTTATGAGAATAAGGTTGTTCGCCAACGCCGGCTTTCGTCGGCGAAGGCATAGCTCCTTGTTGCCCTGTTGTTTAACCAATCGATAGGAAAGCAACAGATGAATAGCTTCAATTCCAATTTCTCCGACACCACATCACGCGGCAAGATAGCATTCGTGCAAGCGTGCTGGCATCGCGACATTGTCGATGNGCTGCGCGATTCTTTTCTCAAAACCCATGCGGAAATCGACAACCGNGAAGTAGAGCTCTTTGAGGTGCCTGGTGCCTTCGAGATTCCACTGCGGGCCAAACTGCTTGCTTGCACCGGCCAATATGCCGGCATTGTTGCGGCGGGACTCATTGTCGACGGCGGTATCTATCGGCACGAGTTCGTCTCTACCGCGGTCATCGACGGTCTCATGCGGGTGCAGTTGGATACGGGTGTGCCGGTGTTTTCAGCGGCGCTGACGCCGCAGGACTTCTTGAGCGAAGGACAGCCTGAATTCTTCCGTGGGCACTTTGNCACCAAGGGTGCAGAAGCCGCTCATGCCTGTGTGCAAACCATCGGAACGCTCAAGCAGCCCAAGGTGGCATGAGATAGGGCGCTGTGGGCTAGGTCTGTTCAAACGGCACGAAGTTGAGCAGATCAGCGCCGCCGTCAACCAAATCGCCAACGCTATAGAACACGTCTGTCACGGTGCCAGGAGTGGGGGCTTTGATCGCGTGCTCCATTTTCATAGCCTCCATGATCGCAAGCGTTGTGTCCGCCTCAACTTGCTGCCCTGCCTCGACAAATAGTGCGGCNAGAGTGCCATTCATCGGTGCTTTGAAATTCGCGCTGCCAGACGTGCTAGATGCATCGCCAAAGTNGGGCGCTAACGTGCGACAAGTTAGCGATTGCTCGCCGCCGAATACGACCAGCTCGCGCTGCTGCACGAGCGCCTGCTCGAATATCTCCACCCGGCTCTTGGTACCNTCAAGTTCGCAGTGAAGTGTCGAGCCATCGAGCCTTGCCTCGCCCCGATAGGTAGTGTCCGCCACGGTGACCGTAAAGGTACTGTCCTGCTGTACCGAGATCGCGTGTGTTTCTTCGCCGACTGTCACGCAATGAGACCAACGACTCGGCGCGTTCACGCGCCAAGCGTCTGTGGCCTGCCAAGGAGAGGANGGGCCGACTGACGCATTGATACTCGCTGCGCCAGTGGGTGTAAGGCTCAGATAGAGGCCGAGCTGGGCCAAGACCTGTTTGTGTTCGAGGGGGCTAAACAGCGCTGCGCGATGTTGCTCAATAAAGTCCGTGCGCAAATCCGCGTCTTTAAACGCGGGGTGGGCGCTTAAGCGCCTGAGAAAATCTATGTTGGTAATGACGCCGGCAATTTTNTAATCGGCCAACGCCCGNTCTAGCCGCTGTATGGCCATGNGGCGGTTCTCGCCCCAGACAATCAGCTTGGCAATCATAGGGTCATAAAAGACACCCACGACGTCGCCCTGCACGACCCCNGTATCGATGCGCACATGGCTGCTGGGTTCTGGCTGCCGCAAGCGCCATAGGGTGCCTGCCGCCGGCAGGAAATCGTCGTTGGGGTTCTCGGCGTAAATGCGCACTTCTAATGCGTGACCATTAATGCTCAGCTCGTCCTGAGTTTTTGGTAGCCGCTCACCATTGGCGATGGCCAGTTGCCATGCCACCAGATCGGTGCCGGTAATCATCTCGGTAACCGGGTGCTCTACCTGCAGGNGGGTGTTCATTTCCATAAAAAAGAACTCGCCGCGCTCGTCGAGCAAAAACTCCACGGTGCCGGCGCCGACATAACCTACTGCAGCGGCAGCGCGCAGAGCGGCCTCGCCCATGCGGGCTCGCAGTGCATTGTCGACGCCTGGTGCAGGCGCTTCTTCGACGATTTTTTGGTGTCTGCGCTGTACCGAGCAATCCCGCTCAAACAGGTACACCCCGTCGCCGTANCTGTCGCAAAATACCTGCACTTCCACATGGCGGGCGCGTTCTAGATACTTTTCGACCAACATGGCGTCATTGCCAAAACCCGACAGCGCTTCGCGTTTGGCAGCGGCGAAGGCTGCAGAGAAATCATCGACTCGGTGCACCTGACGCATACCCTTGCCACCGCCGCCAGCGACGGCCTTGAGTAAGACTGGATAACCCATGTCGTCGGCGGCTTGTTTGAGCTTTGCCTCATCTTGATCGTCGCCGTGATAGCCGGGCAGTAACGGCACGCCAGCGTCCTGCATGATCTGTTTGGCGGCGGACTTAGACCCCATGGCCTCAATAGCCTTGGCTGGCGGGCCGATAAANACTAGGTCGTGCANCGCGCACAGGGCGCAAAATTCAGCGTTTTCAGACAAGAAGCCGTAGCCGGGGTGAATGGCTTGGCACCCGCTGGCCTTCGCGGCATCGATAATGCGCTGCATCTGCAGGTAAGAATCAGCAGGAGCGGAGCCGCCAATATGCAGCGCTTGGTCCGCCATCTCGACATGTAGGGCATTACGGTCGGCATCCGAAAACACCGCNACGGTCTTNATACNNAGACGGCNGGCGGTTTTCATGACGCGACAGGCGATCTCGCCCCGATTGGCGACAAGAATTTTGCTGAACATAGGNTCAACCCTCTTGCTAGACACCGTTACATCCGGAACACGCCGAAGCGTGTGTCGTCGATGGGTTTGTTGAGCGATGCCGATAGCGCTAGTCCGAGCACTCGCCGAGTGTCGGCAGGGTTGATTACCCCATCATCCCAAAGCCTTGCACTGGCGTAGTAAGGATGCGCCTGAGCGTCGAAGTCATCGATGATCGGCTGTTTAAACGCTGCTTCGTCAGCTTCTGACCATTCTTCCCCGCCGCCCTCGAGCTGNCCACGCCGTACCTGAGCCAGCACGCCCGCAGCTTGCTCGCCGCCCATGACAGAGATACGCGCGTTCGGCCACATGAAGAGAAAGTTGGGNTCGTAGGCTCGACCACACATGCCATAGTTACCGGCCCCATAGGAGTTTCCGACAATCAGCGTNAGTTTGGGTACGTTGGCGCAGGCGACTGCGGTGACCATTTTTGCGCCGTGTTTGGCGATGCCGCCGGTCTCGTACTGCTTGCCCACCATAAAGCCAGTGATGTTCTGCAAGAAAATCAGTGGGATCTTGCGCTGNGCACACAATTCAATGAAATGCGCGCCTTTTTGCGCAGACTCTGAAAATAGCACGCCGCTGTTTGCCACAATACCGACGGGATACCCATAGAGGCGGGCGAAGCCGCAAACTAGGCTGCTGCCAAACAGCGCTTTGAACTCGTCGAATTCAGAGCCATCAAAGACCCGGGCGATAATCTCGCGCACATCGTATTGCTCCCTAGGGTTCTTTGGTACAACGCCAAGCAGTTCGCTGGTCGGGTACAGGGGTTCTGTCGGCTNGGTGATGTCCATATCGACGTGTTTCACGCGGTTGAGTCGGCCGACGGCCTGACGCGCGAGGTTGAGGGCATGGTGATCGTTGTTTGCGTAGTGATCGGTTACACCCGACTCGCGGCTGTGCACATCAGCCCCGCCAAGCGCTTCTGCGCTAACCTCTTCGCCTGTTGCCATTTTCACGAGAGGNGGGCCAGCAAGAAAGATGGTGCCCTGNTTTTTCACGATGATGGATTCATCCGCCATGGCAGGCACGTAGGCGCCTCCCGCTGTGCATGAACCCATGACCACAGCGATTTGCGGAATATTTTGCGCGGACAAATTGGCCTGATTGAAGAAGATGCGACCAAAGTGGTTCTTGTCAGGAAACACCTCGTCTTGGTTGGGTAAATTCGCGCCGCCGGAATCTACTAGATAGATGCAGGGAAGATGGTTTGCGCGGGCGATATCTTGGGCNCGCAGGTGCTTCTTTACGGTCATTGGGTAGTAGGTGCCACCCTTTACCGTGGCATCGTTCGCAACAACGACGCACTCNNTACCGTTAACCCGGCCNATTCCGGTAATGATACCCGCAGCGGGCACATCGTCTTTGTCGTACATGTTGTGCGCAGCGAGCTGGGANAATTCCAGAAAAGGCGAGCCCGGGTCGATCAGCAAATCGACACGCTCCCTAGGCAGTAGTTTGCCGCGGGCCTGATGACGCGCCTGATAGCGCTCACCGCCTCCGAGTTTGATGNGCTCGATCAGTGACTTCAGTTCATCCACCAACGACTGCATATGCTCGGCATTGTCAGTGAAGGCTTGGGATCGGGGATTCAATTGAGTCGTGAGGGTGGTCATATGTGGTAGCCCTTANTCTTTCTTAGCCTTGCGGCTCTGCATACTTTTGCGACTTCGCTGCTCCCAAGCATCGAGGTCATCGATCATTTGTTCCAGCTCCAACTTTTGCGCCACCAGCTGTGTCTTGCGAGCTTGTATTTTTTCGATTAAGCGGCTGAGCTGCGCTTTGTTGTTTGAACTCGGGTCATACATGCCAATCAGCTCAGCGCTTTCTTGTAGCGACAAACCTAACGTTTTACCGCGCAGCACTAAAATTAGCCGAGTGCGATCGGCGCCAGAATAGCGGCGGTTTTGACCGCTGCGAGTGGGCTCCAACAGTCCTTTTTCCTCATAAAACCGCAGTGTTCTAGGCGTTACGTCAAACTCAGTGGCGAGGTCGCTGATGGAGTAGCTTCGATTCATCGCGCGATACTGACATTACCTTTACGTAAACGTCAATTNAGCCTTGACCAACGACCGCGTTGTTGTTGGGAATAAGTCCATAATTGGTTCACGCGGTCGTCGTGTTGGCGCCAACATGGCATGGCGCCCAGCATTGCTAACGGTCTAAGGCTTCGCTTAAAACCGAATTTGCCTTAGCGCTCGTGTTGCCTTTGGCCTTTACGCCCGCAATGACATCTTGGTCGAGCATGAGAGTGATTTGGCGCTTTCGCTACGCTGCTGGTGGGGCGCGACGCCCACGTTTTGCCCGGGCAAAAAAATGTTGCTCCAGTGCTCGGGCTTCCCCGTCAATGCGAATGTAGGATTGAAGTTTGTTTACAGCGTTTTATCTCGTGCTTTAGCACCATATCTCAAACGATTGATGCCATATTGGCCAAATCCAAAGCGCGATCATTAGAGCCTTATCGAGCTTCGCCATGAGTTGGCCGTTTCCGTTCAAGACGCCTCGGCAGTCTCGCGCCGCGTATGCCCAAGGGCGCGACGGCGCAGGGCTTTTTCAACATCCAAAGCCAGCAAGGTGCGTAGTTCGTCCGAAGCGTTTGCCACAAACTCATCGTCGAAAGGCCCCATGGTGGTCATGGGTCGCACCGCAATTTGCGTATAGTTAATGAGTATCGCTACGCGCGGGCGGTTGGCGTAATTCATTGCGGTTCGGTGCCAGAGCAAACCGTGGCTCACGACAGCGTCGCCAGCATCGCCGGTGGCCTGAATTGCGTGTTTGTTGAAGCGTTCCTCGCAGGGTCTGCCATCCCAAAGCTGACTGCCTGGTGCGACCCAAGTGCCACCATTGTGTTCGGTGAAGGGTTCCATCATCCAAATCACTTGCATCATCAACGCCGGGTCGACGGGCAGGCCAGGATTCATGGCCCAATAGGGGTAGTCGACGTGCAATCCACCTGGTGGGCAGTTAGGTGGAAGTATGCGCGCAGATACTGCGGCAAGGGTCGCATCGTGACCAAGCAGCCGGTGGGCAAGGCCTAGCAGTTCTGGGTTAGTCACCAAGTCATGAATCATCTCGCCCCAGGGCAAAATATTGCGTATAGCGATTTGGCCGTTTTGGTCTGCGCCTTCTTCAAGCCGCGTTAGCGCAAGTTCGCGAACGGCGTTGGCCTGTACTGGCGTGATCACCTCTTTGAGCAGATGGTAGCCGTTGCCATGCAGTAGATCGTTGTAGGCTTCCTCAGACATGCGCTTTTCTCCCTCCGTGAGTCGCTAAGTGTGTGAGACAGCTATAGCCAAGGCAAATGCTTTAGCGACAAACCACTGCCCCGTAGCTGTTTCGTGATCTTGTCGCTGGGCAATGATCGCTGCCGTAAGAGTCAGCCTGCCGCCGCCAGCCAAATATGGTTGGCAGGGCGCATGCGTTCAATTGCCCGGTAAAAAAAGCGCAGCCAACACAAATGACGAGACCGCTTAGGCCGGCGCTGGGGATGACATCACGTGCCTTTGTCTTCCACTGGCGTTGCTTTTTGCAGGCGAGGGGCGTCCGCGCAGATGCCCGATGCTCAGCACGGCGGTTTTTTGAAAGTAAAAGGTAAAGCCCCAGATCCTTGACCCCAGACGAGGGACGCACTGTACTGTGCTCCTAGAATTTTGGGACGCACGATTGTGGAAAACCAACGCCAAGGACCGCTTCAAGACTTAACCGTAATTGACTGTACGCGGGCGCTGGCCGGGCCTTTTGGCGCGGGCCTGCTGGCGGACTTGGGTGCCAATGTCATTAAGGTTGAGCCACCCTCTGGCGATGGTTATCGCAACATTCCACCGTTTCTGCCGGATCATGCGCGCCCCCACGAAGAGCGAAAAGCCGGCACAGATTTCGGTGCGCCCTTCGCAGCGGTTAATCGCAACAAGCGCAGTGTGTGCTTGGATCTTAAGGACGAGGCCGACAAAGCCGTGTTCTTGCAGCTGTGTGATCAGGCCGATGCGGTGCTGGAAAACCTGCGAGCTGGCGTGATGGATCGGCTGGGACTGGGCTATGAAGTGATCGCTGCTAGGAATCCAAAAATCGTCTATGCCTGCGTGCGGGGCTTTGGTGATCCGCGTACCGGTGATAGCCCTTATGCGCACTGGCCGAGCCTCGACGCGGCTGCGCAGAGTTTCGGCGGCTTGGTGCACGCGAACGATGGCCTGGTAACGCCGGCCATTGCCGATATTTTTCCCGGCACGCTGATGGCACTTGGGGTGGTGTCAGCCATGCATAGCGCCCAGCGCAGCGGCAAGGGACAGTTTCTCGATGTGGGCATGTATGACGCCATGATGGCTTTTCAGAAAAGTGCCGTTGCCCAATACGGATTTACGGGCAAGCCAAACCCGGCGGGTTTGCAGCGCGCGATGACGCTATACCCCTTCGATTTGTTTCCTACCCAGGATGGCCGTATCGCCATTGCCGTTGGCCAGCCTCGCCATTGGGACCTGCTTTGCGCGGCAATGGAGCGCGCGGATTTGATGGAAGACGAACGCAGTTTTTCCAACGAAGCTCGGCTTGCGAATGTGGATTGGGTCGAAGCACAAATCTGCGCTTGGACACAAACCCAAACTCGGGCAGAGATCATGGCGAAACTCGATGGCGCGATTCCCATTGGGCCGGTGCAAACCATGGCGGATATTTATGCCGACCCTCATGTGCAGGCGCGGGGTATGTTGGAAACTTGCTCGCCAGCCGGCGACAACCCGGATATCGTCTTGGCGGCCAGTCCAATTAAGTTTTCGGTAACGCCAACGACGTTGTACCAACGACCGCCAAATCTCGGCGAGCATAACGCTGAGGTACTGGCGGAATTTGGTATCGAGCGACCTGAGCGGAACGATTGATTTTTGGAATCTAGTCGCAGCGCGGCAAATGATTTAGCGTTGACGTTTTCGGGAGGAAAAAATCGATGCTGACACTGATCGATCCATTAAAGCGCGCCCTGCAAATTAGGCCAAACGCGCTGGCCTTCATCGATGGTGAGCGTGAGGTAACCTTTGCAGAGTTTGATCAGCGCTGCGGCAAGCTGGTCGGCGCGCTGCGCGCCTTGGGCGCTCGGGCAGGTGCCCGGGTCGCCATTCTGGCCAACAACAGCTCGCAGTATTTTGAGGCCTATATCGGCATTCCCGCTGGGGGCATGGTGGTGGTGCCTCTAAATACGCGGCATGCCACACCTGAGCTTGTGTATGCGCTGAAAGACTCTGGGGCGAACATTTTGATTACGGACCGCACCGACGTGGGTGAGTTAGCCGACGTGGTCGAGCATGTGATCATGCTGCCCGATGCATACGAAACCTTGTTAGCGACTGTTGAACCTGCGGAGTTGGGCGAGGGCGTTGCAGAGACAGACCTTGCCGGCCTGTTCTACACCGGTGGCACCACAGGGGCGAGCAAGGGTGTGATGTTGACCCACCGCAACTTAATCGCTAACGCGCAGCATTGGTTAGCGATGGTGCCGCAGAACGAGCACGACCGCTCCTTGGTCATGGCNCCCATGTTCCACGCTGCGGGTTCAAACGGCATCCTCGCNGCGATTTGGCAGGGCGCATTGCAGGTGCCGCTTGGCACCTTTGATCCCTCTGCGGTGCTGGATTTAATCGAAAAACATCGCATCAACATCACCCTTGGCGTGCCCTCAATGTTGGCGGCAATTGCCGAAGAGCAGCACGCGAACCCTCGCGACGTTAGCAGCCTTGANGTGCTCATCCACGGCGGCTCGCCTATTGCTACGGAGGTCGTTCGGCGCAGTTGCAGCGCNTTTCCATCNACCCAACTCATTGAAGTTTACGGTGCCACAGAAACGTCCCCCTTGGTGGCGCTGCTTGGCAATGAAGAAAGGCTGATGGACGATCCGCTGGCGAGAAGCTGCGGTCGCGCCGTGATGGGTTGCAGCGTCAGCATTAAAGATGCCGACGGCTGTGAGCTACCCTGCGGCGAGGTCGGTGAGGTAGTGGTTTGCGGTACCAACGTTATGAAGGGTTATTGGAACAAGCCTGAGCAAACCGCCTCGGTACTCAAGCACGGGGGGTACTACACCGGTGACATGGGCTATCTCGATGACGACGGCTATTTATTCTTAGTGGATCGCTCAAAAGACATGATCGTCAGCGGCGGTGAAAACGTCTACTCCACTGAGGTGGAAGATGTACTTTATCGCCACCCCGCAGTGCTTGAGGCGGCGGTATTTGGGGTGCCAGATGACAAGTGGGGCGAGGCGGTATATGCCATCGTCGTGCCCCGGCCAGAGAGCGCTCAGACCGACCCCGCNGAACTCATCGCCTTTTGCCGCGAGCATATTGGGGGATACAAGGTTCCTAAGGGGATTGATATACAGCATGAACCCCTGCCAAAGTCCGGGCCTGGAAAGGTACTCAAGCGCGAACTTCGCGCACCGTTTTGGGCAGGCACAGATCGCGAAGTTAATTAGCGCGAATCNTTANCAGGGAGGCGGNTATGANAGAACTGTTTGACCGTATTTTCGAGCGCAACCGACTCAATCGTCGACTGCACTGGACGACTATCGCCTCAGAGAAAATTCTTCTCGCCATTATTGGTCTGCTAGCTGTTATCGCTAGCGCCCAATACATTTGGGGTATGTTCCAGGTGGGNGAGATCAACTTAGCCGACCTATTCTTGCTGTTCATCTACGTCGAGATTATCGGCATGATCGGCGCGTTCTATTCCACTAACCGCATACCGGTGACTCTGCCGATAATCATCGCCATCACCGCGCTGTGCCGGCTCATCATCATGCAGAGCAAGGATATGCAGGCGCTAACTCTCATCGCGGAGGCGGGCGCTGTGCTGATTTTGAGCTCCGCTGCCTACCTGATGAGTCTGAAAGATAAACTCAGCCAAGATAAGTTGGAGCAAGAAGAGCTAGAGCTTGCGCGGGAGNAAGCGGAAGCACCCATCAAAAAAGACGATTAGCCAGTTTTCTGGCGTCTTTGATGGTAAGTGCTTATTGGGTCGTCTGATGCAAACAATGACACGATTAGCCCTTGTCGATTAGCCTGGTCNTGATCCGGCTAGGTAAGACGCTTGTTGGTCGAGAGGCAAGTTTTCAAATCATCAGTTCTTTATNCANAGGCTACTTGTGTGTTCTGGTAGGACGAACCGATGCTCAGACCCGGTACTCAAGCACTTCAAACATTTCTATTACCTCTGCTCAGCCTTTCCAATAGCCAAGCAGTCGCATAAGCCAATGGCCAAACGGCGCTTCGATTAAACCTCAAGTGCCAGATGAAGTGATCGCGAGATTAAGGACACTCACAGATTCAGGTGATCCTAGGCTGCCAGCTTGGCACAATCGCGAGAGCCTATTCGAGTGACATTCTCGAATGCTAATTCGCATGGGGGGGAGCAATGGCGAATTTCTCAGATCAAGAACTCGATAGCAGTGCAAGTGCTGGCAACGGTTTGCTCAGTCGTCGGCAGTGGTTGCGGCTGGGTGCTGGTGGTGCAGCGGCTTCGCTCGTCGCGCCGGTTTGGGCGGCGGGTGGCACCAGCGTTGAGCCATGGCGCAGCGGTTCGGGTGCACCGCCATCCCAATATGGCGATCAACCGTCCTTAGCTTCGCTCAAGCGCGAACAGATATCGGCCCATCCCTTTGGTCCCCAGGCTGGAGCTTCCTCAACACCGCTGCAGTTTCTCAACGGCACCATTACACCCAATGGCCTGCACTTTGAGCGCCATCACAGCGGCATACCCGAGATTGAACCTAGTGCTCACAGGCTCACTATTCATGGCTTGGTAAAGCAGCCACTGAGTTTCGATTACGAAGCCTTGCTCCGGTATCCCATGGTCAGCCGGGTGCTGTTTATGGAGTGCTCTGGTAACAGCTACCGAAACACGTTTACCACGGTACTGGATGAAACCGCAGGCGGTCTAAATGGGCTGGTCTCTTGCGCCGAGTGGACAGGTATTCCACTGCATTATTTGCTCGACGAAGCAGGTCTTGATGCTTCTGCCACATGGATGGTCGCCGAGGGCGCAGATGCTGCCGGCATGAATCGTAGTGTGCCTCTATCGCTGGCCACGTCAGATGCGATGCTGGCGCTGTATCAAAACGGTGAACCGCTGCGGCGATCCCAGGGTTTTCCAATGCGTTTATTGGTGCCGGGCTGCGAGGGCAATTTGAGCGTTAAGTGGTTGCGCAGCCTCAAGGTGATGAATCAGCCCGCGCATACCCGTGAAGAAACCAGCAAGTACACCGATCTGCAACTCGACGGCGTGGCGTGGCAGTTCTCTCTGCGGATGGGGGTTAAATCGGTGATTACATCGCCCTCGGGCCAAATGCAGTTGCCAGAAAAAGGCGTGTTTGAAATCTCGGGGCTCGCGTGGTCTGGTCATGGCAGTGTGAGGGCAGTTGAGGTCAGCGCTGATGGCGGACGCTCTTGGACCGAGGCGGTCATTCAGTCAGAGGTAGGCAAGCACAAACCGGTGCGATTTCGCATTCCTTGGCGCTGGAACGGCCAGCCTGCTGTGCTGCAAAGCAGAGCAGTGGACAGTGCCGGTAATGTGCAACCGACTAGGAGTCAGGCTCTGCAGAACGTTGCCCCGGGGTTTAGCTACCATTACAACGGTATTCAAAGCTGGCGGGTGAATGCCGAGGGCCGGGTGAGTAATGTGCATGCGTAAGTTCACTTGGTTGTTTTTGTTTGCACTGCTTGGTGTGCTGAACTCAGCCCAAGCAGAGCTGGGGCACCGCCTGCTGCCTGCCCTAGGCGTTANNGCTGCAACAGACTACGAGTCAGTTGTAGCGAGCGACGGTTCCGGTCTGCCNTTGGGTAGCGGCAGCGTTATCGTCGGCAAAGAAATCTATGGGACCCAATGCGCNGCCTGCCATGGCCTAGACGGNCGCATGCGCGGCAACGCTCTCGCTGGTGGCGAAGGCACTCTCGCGAGCACCAATGCGCTGAAAACGGTGGGAAGCTATTGGCCCTATGCGACAACGTTGTTCGATTACATTCAGCGAGCCATGCCCTACGGCAATGAAAAGTCGCTCAGCGATGACCAGGTGTTCGCGGTAACCGCCTATGTACTGCATATGAATGGTCTGCTGGCGGCGGANGCAAGGCTGACTGCTGCAACACTGGTAGAAATTCGAATGCCGAATCGGCAGGGTTTTCGCCCCGCGCCGTGATTGCGGTGGATTANGCNTTTCGTCTCACNCTATGAGTCGCTCCGCCTAGATCGACAGATCGTTGAGGTTGTAATCCTTAATGACCCGCTGCCAGGTGTCGTCGCTAAAACGCAGCTCTTCTTCTAGTCCTGACAGAGGCTGATAGTCAAACCGCGATTCCTCTGGATAAAACTGTCCCCTGGCGTCGATGGCCACACCCACTACCTGGGAGCGTTTGGCGATGCGGGCCTCGTCATACACCACCGCTTCTGATTCGCTCAAGGCGCCCGTGGCGCCCAGCACCGAGCTGCGCTTGTGGAAGCCAAAGGTTAGTGAAATGCGTAAATCCTCAGATGTGTTGGCAAAGGAGCCGTGNAGGGCTTGGCGATTCACGATGGTCACGTCGCCTGCCTTGCAATGCAGCGGCACGGCGTCGGGCAGTTGCTCAACGCCTTGGTTGGCTGCGACCCGAGCCTTGATATCAATTTTTCCTTCCTGATGCGTGCCGGGGACCACCCACAGACAGCTGCGGGCGGTGGTGTCGAAAAGCTGCACCTGAAAATTAAAACCGTGGATGCTGGAATCCCACTTGNGGTTGTTCCAGTGGGTAACGCCGTCTTGATGCCAAGATACAGATCCGCCTCTTCCCGGCTGTTTAATAAATATCGCATCGTTGTAGGGAACGAAGTCATCACCATTGATTGAAGCGGCCACCGAGAGAAGGTCAGGGTGTCCATATAAACGCAGTCCGCTGGGCATGGTTTGACACATCCCGCTCATGATGAAGACCACTTTATTTGGCGCCCGACCTGCGGCAATGGGTTGCGTCATTTGTGTCGGATGCCGACCATTCAGCGCCTTGGTGCCACCCCAGGGATCGGCCAGCGGCTGAATCATCGAGTACACCGGGCGGGCAAACTCTTGGCCGAAAGCGGGCCGACCTTGGTGATCGACTTTTGCGCCATTATCGATAGGTGCGCGATCCAGTAGCCAATCCATGTCCGCTCGAAGCAGATCAATCTCTGCTCGCTTGATGGCGCCTTCAAAAACGTAGAAACCCGTTCGTTCGAAGGCTTCGACAATGTCTGGCGTTAACTTGCCGTCAGCGCCTAGGGCGAGCGGGCCTCGATTGCCCAGCGCCTTGGCACGTGCGACGCCGTCGGCAACATATTGCGTCATCGTCTCGGCATGCTGCTCAGCTGTCAGTGCTGTGTTCATAGAATTCCCTCGTGTTACCCCGTTCACGTAAATAGCACAAATACGGTTCTTTTCCACGTCCCCTTTGTTCTTGCAGCGACTGTTTTTCGGCATGATGCTGAATCTTTGAGGAGAGGGCGCTATGCAAGAACAATTACCCGGTCGTCTCGGCGACCCAAATATGACGTTGTTGACCGATCCTAGAATGGACCCACGTGTGGCGGAGCTCTTGGCCGTGGAGGGCGATCTTGTCGATGATATTGAGCCGCTGGGCCTTGATGCTGATCGCGATGCGATCCTGGCCTATTGTCGCGAGGTAGAAGCCACTATTGCGCTCGCACACCCATTGGCCGAGGCGGCGATGCCAGACTTCAGCGATGTGCACCAATACCAAGAGACCATTCAGGGTGTCGACGGCAACGACATCACGCTCTATATCCACGAGCCGATAAATCGCGAAGGCCCCTTGCCCTGTGTTTTTCATACTCACGGCGGCGGCATGGTGATATTAAGCGCCAAAGATCCCAACTTTGTGCGGTGGCGAAACGCGCTAGCGCAAAGTGGTTTGGTAGTCGTTGGCGTGGAGTTTCGCAACGGTGGGGGACAGTTGGGCGACTATCCCTTTCCGGCGGGGTTGAATGATTGCGACAGCGCCCTGCAGTGGACAAACGCTCAGCGTGAACAGCTGGGTATTTCT
>PBTJ01000019.1 GCA_002726925.1 Gammaproteobacteria bacterium
CAGCGCAGCAATACTGCCGGCTTTGGCTTGGGTCCAATTTTCTTCGAGCACGGGCCCGCCAATGTCGCCGGACCAGCTGCCGGTCATCCATGACAGTCTGCTGATCGATGTTTTCTCGGATTCCAGATGGTGGCCGGCAACCGCGCCGAAAGAGGCGATAAGGGTGGCGATAAGGGTAAGTGAGGCAAATAGTGCGTGGCGCATGGCCTTCTCCTAGGGTGTGAAAACACTCGTGGCAATCTGCCAGAAAGGCTCTGTTGAGGCTACACTGCTGCCATCGGCAAATTGTGAGAGGGAGCGCCATACCATGTTGTCCAAGGCAGACGATTACCCCATTCATCAAAGTCCAGAACCCATCGCCTATGCGGGCCAGAGCCGCAATTTTTACGACCGTTACTTTTTTAATGGTTATGACGTTGATGGCGATGTGTTCTTCGCGCTGGGCATGAGCGTCTACCCACATGTGGACGTCATCGACGCGGGCTTTTCCCTGATTCGCAATGGTGTACAGCATGATTTGCTGTGCTCCCGCGCGCTAGGCATGGAGCGCATGGATACCCAAGTGGGCAGCATTCAGGTTGAGGTCATTGAGCCGCTGCAAAGTCTGCGTCTTCGAATTGATGCACCAGAGCATGGCATCGAGGCCGACCTGCTGTTTCGCGGTCGCGCGCCTGCTCAAGAAGAACCTCGCTTCACGCGCCGCTTGGGTTCACAGCTCTTTATGGACTACACGCGGTTAACGCAAAACGGTTTTTGGGAAGGTTGGATCAAACATCAGGGTGAGCGCTTAGAGGTGGCGCCGTTGCGCTGGCTTGGCACTCGCGATCGTTCGTGGGGCATTCGGCCCATTGGTGAGCGTGATGTTCAGGCAAATCCCTCGGCGGAACCCTTTCAACAGTTCTACTGGCTGTGGGCGCCAATTAACTGGGATGACGCGGTGACGCTTTATCACCTGAACGATGATGAATTTGGCGATCCGTGGAATACCGCCGGAGCATTCGTGCCACTGCATGGACAGGGCGAGACGGAGGTAATGGCTCAGGTTGCGTCGCATATCGACTTCATTCCCGGGACCCGCCACGCCAAGGAAATTCAGATTCAATGGCAGCGGCGTCGTGGTGCTGGCGAGGTCACCATCACCATGAAGCCCAAGTTTCATTGGTACATGAAAGGGGTGGGCTATGGTCATGAAACCTTTGGCCACGGCAAGTATCACGGCGGCCCGGCGTCGACCTATGAAGAGCACAAGCTCGACGAAGTAGACGATGCCCACACTCTGCACATACAAGCAATTTCGGAGACCCATATGACCGGCTCGCTAGGCGAGCGCCGAGGTCATGGCGTGCTGGAACAACTGATTATTGGCCCCCACAAACCGTCGGGATTTGCCGAGTTGATGGATATGGCTAAATAGCCTTTTTGGCGCTGGGCATGCGCGGCTTGGTGCCAATGACGCCCTGTTGTTCCAGCTCTTCGAGTTCAGCTGCGCCCAGCCCTAGCAATTCTCCCAGTATGTCGTGGTTATGCTGCCCCAAGGTGGGGGCGGGTGAGGTTATCGGTATGGGGTCGGCAGTCACGCGAAACGGTGGACTGGGGTGGGGCTGCACGCCCACGTATTCGCGCTCGAGCCACTGCAGGTAACCGCGATCTTGCAGGTGAGGCTCGTCGAGTATTGCTTGCGCGTTGTTGAGCTTCGCAGCGGTCACACCGACCCCCTGCAATAACTGCATTACCACAGCCGCGGGGCGTTGTTGTGTCCATGCGCGAACGCATTCATCTAGTGCCTCGCGCTTGTCAAGGCGCTCATCCACGTCGCCAAATGGCGCTAGCGCAGGAATGAGGTCCTGCAGTCGCTGCCATTGTATTTCGTCAGTGACCTGAATAACCACCCAAGCATCATCACCCTCGCAAGGATAAACCCCATGGGGCGCGTGATCGGGATGCTTGTTGCCAGATCGCCGCGGTGATTGTCCGTACACTGACTGGTGTAAAATGCCGGGTGCTGCGAGAGGGAACAGGCATTCCACCTGACTGAGATCGACAAATTGACCTTCGCCGCTGCGCTGCTTATGCCACAGCGCCGTGAGAATGGCCGCGGTGCCATTGAGGCCGCCGACGGCATCGCCAAAGGCCACATGCTGCATGGTCGGTGCTTGTTCCGGGTCGCCGACCAAGTGGGGCAAGCCGGAGGAGTGCTCAACCGTGGAGCCGTAAGCTCGAAACTGCGACCATGGCCCGGTGCTGCCAAAGGCCGGCATGGATACCATCACCAAGCCAGGGTTGGCTTCGATGAGGTACGAGTAATCGAGCTGCAGTTTTGGCAGTACGCCGCCGGAGTAGTTTTCAACCAGGGCATCCGCCGTTGCCACGAGTTGCAACAGCAGTTCGCGTCCTCGCGGATTTTCGAGATCCAGCGTGATGTCTTGCTTGTTGCGATTCACGTAGAGATATTGCGGCGATTTTTCTGCGCCGTTGTCCGCGATCCACGCCTGCGTGGCCTCCCAGCTGCGCCACCAGTCAAAACGCTCGCAGCTTTCTACCTTGATTACTTGTGCACCCATGTCCGCCAGATTACGAGTAGCTAGCGGCCCAGCCCAGCCCATGGACAGATCGATGATGCGGATGCCTTCTAGTGGCCTTGCTTGGTGATTCATGGGCGGCTGCCCCATTGCTGGGACTGGGCGCCAAGGGCGGCAACCGGACCCCCGAAGTGCGGTGGTGTGGTAAACAGACGAAAGGGTGTCGATGGTGCGGCAAATGCCTCGCCGCCCGATTGGACTTGGCTAAACGCGTTGCGCGTTACGTACTGATCCACCTTGAATAGCTCTTCCATGGTGGGTACCCGAGCCAGCGGAATGCGCATGGCTTGGCCGCGATAGAACAAATCCTCAGCACTGTGCTGGGCCAGCGCCTGCAATATCTCCGGCTCCAAAATGTCTGAGGATTCCAGACGGCTCACGCTGCTTTGGAACAGCTCGATGTCGGCGTAATGCTCCATGCCCAACAGCTGACAAAAGGCCTGCCACNGNCCGGGGGTGAGATTGGTTACACCAAGCCAACCGTCTTTGCAGGGCCAGATGCCCAGCGGGTAGGTCGGCGGAAACCGATTGATGCCCATGCGCGGCGGCAGCGGGTTCTTGTTATAGGCGTTGATCGGCCCCAAGTCGGTAAAGCACATGTTGGCTTCCATGATGCTCGCGTCTAGTTGAAAGGGCGCGGTGAGGTTACCCAGACGTTGGGCCAGCAAATACCCCAAGGCGCCATTAAACGCGCTTAANCCGCCAATCATTTGGGCTTGATACCCCGGCGGGATNACCGGCGGGCCCGCAACGGTGCCGATACCNCGCATGAGACCGGTCAATGCGTGNACGGTGGCGTCGGAGCCTTTGTAGCTGNTGTATCTGCCNGTTAGGCCGTACCAACTCACNGCGCACGTATTGGTGCCGATATTCTGCAAATAATCCGCATTGGGCAGTGCGTCTGGATCAAAAATGACCAGATCCGCCTTGCTGGCTAGTGGCTCTTCGTGAAACTGAGTGCATGAGGCCAGCACGCTGTGTTTGTTGGTGTGCAGATAGCCGTGCATGGCGCTATCGCCATTCGGCAGCAGTGGTTTTAGCCCGCGCGTGCCAAAGCCCTCTGGTGGCTCAACGTTGATGACGAGCGCACCGTAATCGGCGAACAGCTTCGAGGCATAGCTGGTGGCAACGCTGCCGCTGACGTCGATAACCGTAAGATCCTGAAATACTCCGGCGCTAGCCTTAGCTGAATCGGTCACGACTNGCTTAGTCCAGCGAGCCAGTCGAGTAGATAGCCATTNACCGCATCCGGCGCTTCTTGCTGAGTCCAGTGGCCGATCTNTGGGATNAGCACATTGGTGCGCAGGTCTTTNACGAAGTTGGGCATGCTCTCCAGCGCTGGCCCGGCCATGGCGATGACACCGTCGCGCTCGCCAGCGACAAAGAGCGCAGGCTGATGGATCNNNGTCGGCTTATTGGCGTTCAGTTCCCAAGTGAGATTGTGATTGCGGTAGTAGTTTAGCGGACCGGCAAAACCGCTTTGGGTGAATTCATTGACATAAAAGTCGAGATCGNCGGCAGTGAGCCAATCTCCCATTTTGTCAGGATCGGTCAAGCTGGTGAGCATGTCGTCGTCGGCAGATTTTTCAACCAAAGTACTCAGATCTAATTCACCGCTGGCCATGTGNTAGAACTTGCGCAGGGCAGTACGCACATCTTTGTCAAATTCGGCTTCCGCCACGCCGGGCGTTTGGAAGTACAGCTGGTAAAAAAATTTACCCTTAAAAAACGCTTTCATGGCATCCAGTGGAGGTATTGGTGAGCGCGGTGTGAAGGGCACCGACAGCACGCCCACGGCGGAGAAAATCTCGGGATGCCAGAGNGCGCAACTCCATGCGGTGGGACCGCCCCAATCGTGGCCGATAACGATGGCTGTTTCATAACCCAGCGCGGCCACCAAGCCCTTAACGTCNTTGACGACCTCGACTTGATTGTAGGCGCTAATGTCAGACGGCTTATCGGACTCGCCGTAACCGCGCATGTCTGGTGCGACGACGTGATAGCCCGCGGCCGCCAGCGGCGCGAATTGGTGTCGCCACGAGAACCACGACTCTGGGAAGCCATGCAGCATCACGATCAACGGCGCGTCAGCATCACCCTGTTCAGCAATGTTNAGTTCGATGCCGTTGCTGGTGATACGTCGGTTAGTAATGTGGGGGAAGTCGCCGGAAATGGTCATGATGCGTGTGTCCTGAAAACTCAGCCCGCATAATAGAGTGATAAAACAGAGCCTAACAACCGTGCAAAAANCTTCTGATCTGCGGGCCATAGAGGCAATTTTTTTTGACCTCGACGGCACCCTGACCGACCCCAAGGAAGGGATTACCGGCTGCGTGCAATACGCGCTGGGGCAAATGGGTGAGCCCGTGCCGAGCAAGAACGCGCTGGAGTGGTGCATTGGCCCACCGCTCGTAGAAAATTTTACGAAACTGGTAGGCGCTGATCGAGCGGCAGAAGGCATGAGCTGGTATCGCCAGCGATTCAGCACCATAGGGCTTTTTGAAAATGCGGTTTACGAAGGTATTCCTGAGGTACTCAGTAAAATATCTAATGAATATCCTCTGTATGTTGCCTCCAGCAAGCCGCTGGTGTTTGTGGATCAAATTCTCGAGCACTTTGGCCTAGCTGGCTTCTTCACCGGTACCTTTGGCTCNAACCTCGATGGCTCCTTGGCGGATAAAAGCGAGCTGCTTAAATATGCCTTGGCCGAAACCAGCATCAGCCCGCAACANGCCCTCATGATTGGGGATCGCAGTCACGATGCGGTGGGGGCGAAGAACAACGGCATGGATTTTATTGGTGCGCTTTATGGCTATGGCAGCGTGGCAGAATTTAAGGCGTCTGGGTTTTCGCGTTGGGTAACGCAGGCCTACGAACTGCTGCCTAAAATTACTGGTGACCGCTAGCCTGGCCGATTGGTACGTTGCGCGAATAACTCAGAAGGTCTGATTTTTTCGTACTCAGCAAGTACTGGCGCAAATTCCTCAGGCGTACTGGCATGAATGATGACGCCGTCAGCGCCGGCGTTGATTTGATCCAACCAGCGCTGTGCGCAGGTCTTGGCATCCCCCACAGCGGCTGGTCGCCATTCTTGCGGAATCAGCTTGTCGATTTCGGCGAGTTCGGTATAGCTCGCCACGCTGTCGATGGCGCCGGTCATACCCGCGATGATCGGAGCATTGCGAAAGGCTTGAAGCGTATCCATATCCCAGCCGTTGACGTTCACTAAGGCTTCGCCGTAGCCCGGTATTTGTAGGTAAGTTGCCAGCCGCGCCACGATCAGCTTGAGGTAGCGTTCCTCGCTGACGTCGCAGGCGGTGGCGAACACCGACCACAGCTTGCCGCCAGAACGTCCCGTTTCAGCTTCGCCCGCCCGGAAATGGGCGACCGCCTCGCTCAGGGCTTGGTCGCTCATAAAAGTATGTAGGTGCGCGCCGTCGTAGACTCTGCCAGCTTGCTGCAAACTCTTGGGACCGAAACCTACATAAAGCACAGGAATGTCTTCACTCACGTAGTCGGCTAAATGCAGGGCAGGGTATTGGCCGAGGACGCTTTGGTGGCCCAGTTCTCGCTCGCCGCGCCAGAGTTTGCGCATCATCGCGATGAATTCGGCCTCGCGCTCAAAGGTGGGAAAATCAACATTCATTGCCTTCCAGCGTAGGCCGACGCCCTTGGCAAGACCGAGGGCAAAACGGCCTTCGGAAAGGCTGTTCAATGTGGAACCCATGGACGCGGTAATCACTGGATGGCGGGTGTTTAGGTTGGTGCCCGATGTGCCGATATAAATGTTCTCAGTCACCGCCGCCACTGCGCCACACAGCGCAGAAATCTCTTTGTAGTCTGCCCGCTCGGAAATCATGATGTTGCCGATGCCCAGTGCTTCGGCATCTTGGGCTTGTTTCAGGATATCTCTCGGCGTGCGGCTATGGCCGGGCAGGCCATAGAAACCCAGCTCCGGAAACGTCGAGGTATAGGATGGGTGCATGAGCGTTTTCCTAGGGACGTATGCTGCGCATGTAGGGGTTTAAGAACGTGCCCTTGGGATCCACGCCGTCGCGAACCCGCCACCAGTCATCCCACCTAGCATGCTGCTTTGCTAATTGTTCGCCGGTTAAATAATTGGCCTTGCCCCAGTGCGGACGACCGTCAAAATCTAAAAAGATCTCCTCGCAGGCGCGGTAATAATCGCCGTCTGGCAGGTTCACGTCCTGATGCACGGAAATGGTAACGGTGTCGCGCTGGTAAGCCGTAGACAGCCAGACATCGTCCGCGGCTAAGGTTCGATACTCCACCGGCCAGCGCACATCGGTGAAGGTGTCGTTAAGCAGCGATTGAATGGCTCGCATGCACTCGGGGCCTTGGCTGGCGCGCACGCTGTATTCCATTTCTGTGTGCAGGTGAGGGCGATGGTTGGGCAGTACTTCAAAGTTCCAACCACAGCGCTCGCCTTCGCCGGCCAACGGATATTGCGCGGCAGCGTCGGTGGGATTGATGGTTTTGAGGTTGGCGATGTCAGATTGCGGGTACCAAAAGAACTCGCAGTGGCGGTTGTTGGTGACCAAGTCATCAAGATCATCAAGCGCTGCGTTTAGTGGCAGTTTTTGGATTTGCTCCTGTAGGCGATAAGACGCCACGCATTGCAGCTGTAGGGCCACGACAAGCCCGAAGGCGCCAAGGTGCAGGCGACTGGCCTGCCACAGTTCACTGTTATGACTTGGCGAGCATTCGACAATCTCGCCACTGGCCAGCGCGATGCGCGCGCCAATCACTCGGCTGCTTAGGTTTTGCAGGCTGGTGCCAGTGCCGTGGGTGCCGGTTGCCGTAGCGCCGCTGATGCTTTGTTGATCAATATCGCCTTGGTTGGGTAAGGCCAAACCATGTCGATGCAGAGCTGCACCGAGGGCGAAAATCTTAGTGCCACCCGCCACCCAAGCGGTAAGACGCTGTGCATCCATTGAGATCACACCTGACAGCGCCTGCAAGTCGGCGATGACGTCGCCATCTACAACGAGTTCTTTATGGGAATGACCGGCACCAACCGCGCGCAGGGATTGGCCTGCCTTTGTGCTGGCCAGCGCCAGTGCCGCAGCCTGTTCTTCGGAATAAATAAAACTCAGTTGTTCTGGTTTGCTGGTTAAGCGACCAGACCAGTTTTGCCAAGTGGGCATAAAAAGGCTCGCTATAGTTGGTTATCTACCGTGAAATACCGGTGGGCGCTTCGCCATAAAGGCCGCAACAGCTTCCTTGTGATCGTCTGTGGCGGCGCAACGATTAAGACAATCGGCTTCGCGAGCCAGATTTTCGCGCAGTGATCCCTCAATGGCGCGGTTGATGTTTTCTTTCATAAAGCCCAAAGCGATGGGCGGCCCCGCGGCAATTTGTTGGGCCATGGTGGTAACCGCTTCTGCGAAGGCATCGTCTGCGACCACTTGATTGTAAATGCCAAGCGCTAGCGCCTCATCGGCTTGGACCCGGCGGCCGGTAAAGAACAGTTCCTTAGCCTTAGCAGGGCCAACCAACTGATTGAGCATCCATGTACCACCATAGTCACCGGAAAAGCCGATGTTGCGATAGGCGGTGGTAATAAAGCTCGAGGCTGCGCCAATGCGGATGTCGCAAGCCAAGGCAATGCACAGACCGGCGCCTGCTGCGACACCAGGCAGTGCGGCAATGGTGGGTTTGCTGTGATCAAACAGGCGTAGCGTCAAAGTTTCTTGCTTATGAATCAGAGTCCGTACCCGATTTTGCATGGTGGGTGGAGGCGCGGCGGATTGATCGCCGCTCGATGATTTATTGCCCCCCATGCCACCGATGTCGCCACCGGCGCAAAAGGCATTGCCTGCACCGGTGATGACGATGCAGCCTACATCGTTGCGGGTCTCCAAATCGAGCAAGGTTTGGCGCAGCGCGGGCGTGAGATGGTCAGACAGCGCGTTACGCTTCTCTGGCCGGTTCAAGATGATGGTAGCGACGCGCTGATCGATACTGCACAGCAATTCGTCGGTCCCGGTGTTGATGTGTTCGCTCATAAATTTCCCTTATGCTTTACACGATGCCACGCGCTCTGAAGTTGGCAATGGCGTCTTTATCCAATCCCAGTTTTTGCAGCAGCTCATCGGTATGGCTGCCGACCTCACCGCCGGGCCACTCGGTGCTCCCCGGCGTGCCCGTCAGCTTCGGCAGTATCGCCGGAATCGCCAGCGGTTCTGGCAAGTTAGGCACGTCGACCTCTTCAAACATGCCGCGCGCCTGATAGTGCGGATCCTCAAAGGCATCGGCAATACTGAAGATAGCACCCACCGGTACTTCGGCGTCTTCCATGGTTTTGATGACTTGCGTGCTGGTCAACGTGTCTGTCCAGGCGGCAATCGCGCCGTCGATGAGTTTTTGATGGGTTACCCGACCGGGGTTGCCCGCGAAGCGCGGGTCGTTGGCCATATCGTCGCGTCCAATGGCGGTCATCAGCCGCACATAGATCGAATCGCCGTTGCCGCCAATCACCACATGTTTGCCGTCGCGGCAAAGATAGGTGTTGGTTGGCACGATACCGGTAATGGTTGAGCCCGCCGGTTCGCGTACTTCGCCTGCGCCAGAATACTCCGGCACGATGCCTTCCATGAGATTGAACATGGATTCGTATAGTGCCACATCAACAACCTGTCCTTGGCCCTGTTGCTGCCCACCGGTGGCGCGGTCGGCGTTGCGTGCGAGCAGCGCCAGCAGTATGCCTATGGCAGCGTGTAGGCCTGCTACGCTATCGCCTAGGCTTAAGTTTGGGCGCGCGGGTACGTCACCCTGAAAACCGTTGATGTAACGAAACCCCGAATAGGCTTCGGTAACCGAGGCGTAGCCCGGTTTTCGACTGTAAGGCCCGCTCTGGCCGTAACCGGAGATACGGGTATAGATGAGATTGGGGTTCGTTTGCTTCACTTCTTCAGGCCCCAGCCCCCATTTTTCCATAGTGCCCGGCTTAAAATTCTCGATCAGTACGTCGGCGTCGTTGAGCAGCTGGCCCAGCANCTCGCGTCCTTGCTGGTTACGAAGATTCAGCGTCAGCGATTTTTTGTTGCGGCCAAGACTGCGCCACCAGTAGCTGGTGCCTTGCTCATCGAGCAGGCGCCAACCGCGTATGGGGTCACCGTCGCCCGGCGGCTCCACCTTAATGACCTCGGCGCCAAAGTAGGCGAGCAGGGTGCCTGCAAAGGGGCCAGCCAACAGCTGGCCTACTTCAATNACCTTAATNCCTTGTAGTGGTTTCGTCAGGGAGTACGCGCTNGATTCTGCCATCAGTTATCGGCTCCCGGCCCACTGGTGTTGCGGCGAACATCGCGGAATGGACCAGCGTCGAAACGTGGTTCNTTAGGCAGTCCCATCACACGCTCTGCAATAATGTTTTTTTGAATCTCATCGGTACCGCCGGCTATGGAGATCGCCGGTGTGGATACCAAGATTTCAGCAATCACGCCGTCCATGGGGCTTGCCGACCCAGTCAGCAGCGAGTCGTTACCGCTAATGGCTGTATGCACTCGNGCCGCCAAACGGGCGACGTTGCTGGCGGCGAGTTTGCCCAGCGAGCCTTCTGGGCCTTGGGGCTTGCCAGCCTTGGCGGCGGCTTTGGCGCGCTCGCTGGTCCACTTGGCGCTTTCGGCCATGATGTGNAAGCGCGCAATGTCTTGGCGCTGGGCTGCATCGTTGATGGCGCCGGTTTCGATCGCTCGCTGCATAGCGAGGTCCACCCGACCGGCCCGTTGGGGGTACCAAGTGTAGGGTGCATTGGCGATGGCAAATTCTTCTTCAAGGTCAGCAAAGATTTTGCCTTCGCGGCCTTTGCGACTGCCCACATCTCGGGCGCGATCAAAGGAGCGCCGCTCGTTAGCGAGCNTGGTCATAGCGCACTGCCAGCCGTTGCCGACTTCGCCGACTAAGTCTTCGCGCCGCACGACGGCATCNGTCATGAAAACTTCGTTGAAGGAGGCATGGCCATTCATCTGCGCTAGCTGGCGAACCTCAACTCCAGGCTGTTCCATACTGATGATGAAATAGCTGAGTCCTTGGTGTTTGGGGGCATCCCAATCGGTACGGGCGAGCAACAAACCATACTGCGCATGATGGGCGCTGGTATTCCAAACTTTTTGGCCGTTCACAACCCACTCGTCGCCTTTCAAGTCTGCGCGCGTGGTAGCTCCCGCTAAATCGGAACCACTGCCTGGTTCGCTAAACAGCTGACACCATTGATCTTCGCCGGTCAGAATGCCGCGCAGGTACTTTCGCTTTTGTTCGTGGGAACCGTGGGCCAGCAGTGTTACCGCCGCCAACATGCGTACGCCGCTTTGCGCTGCGCCAACGGCGCCAAAGTCGGCAAAGGCGCCCTCCACGAGGCTGGTTTCTTGTGGGCTCATGTCTTTGCCGTAATAGGCCGTTGGCCAGCTTGGCGCGCCCCAGCCCGAATCTGCTACCAGCGAACGCCAGGCCAGCAGGTCCATGTTCGGATCCCAGTGCGCACTCAGCCATTGGGTGACTTCGCTATGCAAACTCATGCCGCGTCCTCCTGGGCATTCANTCCTGCTTCGACGGCGGTCAACATGCGCTCGCGATGTTCCGCCGGCGTGCCAAAGAGCACCTCGCTGCTTTTCGCGCGCTTAAACCATAGGTGGGTGTCGTTTTCCCAGGTAAAGCCAATGCCGCCATGTAGTTGAATGGTTTCTAGCGCAGCCTGCAAATAGGTGTCGCTCACCGCAGCCTTGGCCAGGCTTGCGTGTTCGGTGAGCTGGCGAATTTGCCTTGCGGTAAGCCTTTGCAGGTTTGCACAGTCTGCCAGTGTTTCAATGGCTTGGTAGGCAGCGCTGCGCGCCAGTTCTACTTCCAGTAGCAGGTCGGCGAGCCGATGCTTAATGGCCTGGAAAGAAGCGATACTGCGACCAAATTGGTANCGCAGCTGGGTGTATTCCACGGCGGAATCCAGCAGGCGCTGAGCACCGCCAATCATCTCTGCAGACAGGGTGATGCAGGCGATGTTGAGAAGTGTCTCCAGCCAGTGATTCGGGAGTTGAGTNAGCGCTATGGCGGGCACATTAACGAAGTCGATGTGAGCCATTTTGCGGGTTGGGTCCATGGTGTCCAAAGCCTCNACGGTCATGCCGTTTGGTCGACCGTCAACGACAAANAGACCGATGCCGTGGCCGGATTGCGCGGCGACAACAAATAGGTCCGCACTTTGCCCGTCGATCACGAAGCGCTTTTTGCCGTTAAGCAGGATGTCGCCTGAAGACTGTGTTANCGCTGTTGTTGCAATGTCGNCTTGCTGCCACAGTCCTGTGTGCTCGGTGATGGCGAGACANGCTCGCTGCNCGCCGCTCGCGATGTCGCCAAGCCATTGTTCTTGTTGATCTTCATCACCGCAGAGCATCAGTGCGTAAGCCGACAGCACAGCGCTGCTGAAATAGGGTCCGCAGAACAGCGTCNTACCCATTTCTTCCAGACCAATACCCAACTCCACCGCACCAAAACCGGCGCCTCCGAATGCTTCGGGAATATGCATGCCGGTAAGTGCAAGTTGCTCGCTGGCCTGCTGCCAGACAGTCGGGTCAATGCCATGCTCGGTGGCCATCAGTTGGCGGACCTTGGTGACGGGCATTTGATCAGCAAGGAAACGTTGGATGCTCTCCCGGAACTGTTCTTGATCGTCGGTGAATACAAGCGTCATGACTTCTCCCCTCAAGCTTGATGTACCAATGCTACCATGGGGCAAGAGCNGGGTGATTGAACGGAGTTATCGTGAAGACAGTGACCTGCGTCGAAGATCTGCGCCAACTGCACCAGCAGCGTGTGCCTAAAATGTTTTATGACTATGCCGAGTCGGGTTCGTGGACTGAAACGACCTTTCGGCGCAACAAAGACGCCTTTGATGAGATCAAGCTGCGCCAGCGGGTAGCGAAGGACATCAGCATGCGCAACATCGTCGGTACTATGCTCGGCGAAGAGCAGCGCATGCCGGTGGCGCTAGCACCGACGGGCCTGACCGGTATGCAGCACGCCAACGGAGAAATTCTTGCAGCGCAGGCTGCCGAAGAGTTTGGCGTGCCATTTACGCTTTCAACCATGAGCATTTGTTCCATCGAGGATGTGGCGGCGCACACGCAAAAGCCCTTTTGGTTTCAGCTCTATGTAATGAAGGACCGCGCATTCATCGCGGCGCTGATCGCNCGGGCCAAGGCTGCAGGCTGCAGTGCCTTGGTGCTAACGCTGGACTTGCAAATTATTGGCCAGCGCCATAAAGATTTGAAAAATCAGATGACTGCACCGCCCAAGCTGACGCTGAAAAATTTGCTCAAAATGGCCTCCAAGCCGCGCTGGTGCGCGGGTATGTTGGCTACGCGGCGGCATACCTTCGGCAACATCATTGGTCATGCCAAGGGTGTTGAGAATCTCACCTCGCTTTCTCAGTGGTCNGCGGAACAGCTAGATCCGACGCTCAGCTGGGATGATGTGGCGTGGGTGCAAGAACAGTGGCGCGGCAAGNTGATTCTCAAGGGCATCATGGATGCGGAAGACGCGGCCATTGCCGCTGGTCTCGGTGTAGATTCCATCATCGTTTCAAACCACGGTGGCCGACAGCTCGACGGTGCCCCTGCCAGCATCGAAGTGCTGCCAGAGATCGTTGCTGAGGTCGGCGGCGCCTGTGAGGTATGGCTGGACGGTGGCATACGTTCGGGCCAAGACGTCTTTAAGGCGAAGGCACTTGGCGCGGATGCAACCTTGATTGGCAAAGCTTTTTTAAACGGCTTGGGAGCCATGGGAAAGGCTGGTGTCACTGAATGTCTTAAGATCATCGAAAAAGAGTTGGATCTGACCATGGCATTTTGCGGTAAAACACAATTGAGCGAAGTGGGCAGCGATGTGATTTACACTATNGCGAACAACTAAAACNTANNAGCTCCTTTGTCTGTGACAAAGGGGCGNNAANAAGGGGAGAACGATGGCGGTATCTACGCAACTTTTTGATTTGAGCGGGCAGGTTGCCTTGATTACGGGCGCCTCCAAAGGCATGGGTAAGGCCATGGCCATGGCGCTGGCTGAACATGGCAGCCAAGTGGTGATCTCAAGTCGTAAGCAGGATGCTTGCGAGGAGACCGCGGCCGAGATTAACGCCGCCGTGGACGCCGAGCGCGCCATCGCGATTGCTTGCAACATTGGCTACAAAGAACAGCTGCAGAACTTGGTTGACGAAACGCGTTCGCGTCTTGGCCCGATTGATACGCTGATCGCCAATGCCGGTGTAAACCCGTTTTACGGGCCGATGTCTGAGATTCCGGACGAGGCCTTTGATAAGACCATGAACTCTAATCTGCGTTCCAATCACTGGCTTTGCCAGATGGTGGCGCCAGACATGCTGGCTAAGCAGCGTGGCTCTATCATGATCACCGCCAGTGTCGGTGCCTTTGGCCCGTCAGAAACGCTGGGCACCTACAACATCTCCAAGATGGCAGACATTGCACTGGTGCGTAACCTTGCCATGGAGTGGGGTCCTCAGGGAGTGCGGGTGAACGCCCTATGTCCGGGCCTGATTAGGACCGACTTTGCTAAGGCGCTTTGGGATAATCCGGAAGCCGCTAAGCGCGTCACCGAGCAAACACCGCTGCGCCGATTTGGTGAGGCAGAAGACTTTAAAGGCATTGCCGTATTCGCCGCGTCGGATGCCAGCGCCTATGTCACCGGTCAGGCGTTGACGGTATGTGGTGGTACGCACATGTTCCGATAAAATCGTGTGAGGGCGTATCTATGACACATTGGCACGAACCGGTAAGCGGGTTTCAATATGAAACCCACAGCCTCAACCTGTCGGTGGAGACTCAAGCCGAGCGACTGACGGCCTGCGGCATTGATCCCACCATTGTTTTGAGAAGTGTTTTTCTTCGATTTGCCTTTCTTCTTACCAGCTTTGTGAGATTTCTTGCTTGAATGATTGTTATCACTATTTACTTTTCTCATGCGCTCGGA
>PBTJ01000020.1 GCA_002726925.1 Gammaproteobacteria bacterium
ATGCGGTTGACCAAACCCCACTCATAGGCCTGCTGAGCGGACAGAAAGTTACCCGGCAGCGAGAGCTCCTTAGCCCTGGCAAGTCCAACCGCCCGCGACAGTCGAGCGCCAAGACCCCAGCCAGCAATTAAGCCGATCCGCGCGTGGGTATCAGCAAAACGAGTCTCTGGCGTGATTAGGAGCAAATCGCAGGAAAGCGATATCTCAAAGCCACCAGTAATGGCTGCACCATTTATGGCTCCGATGATCGGTTTGTTCACCGCGCGCAGTAACGAAGGCGGATCCTTGGGCTGAACTGCGCCCCTTTCTTTAACTGACGAACCCATCTCTTTGAGATCGAGTCCCGCACAAAAGGCCTTGCCGGCGCCGGTCAGTACGACCACGCCAATCTCAGGGTCTGCACCGATATCTTCTAGCGCAGCCTGCAGTTCCCAGCGCAGTTCCAACGACAATGCGTTCATTTGATCCGGTCGATTCAACGTGAGCGTCGCGACACCGTTCTTTTTCTCGACGAGCAAAACTCCCTCTTGCATACCTTTCTCCTCCCCTGTCCATCTTGATTGGTCGGTCTAACGATTCGTTCCATGGGCGAGCGCCGCAGGTGGCGCCTTAACGCGCCGCCCAGAGACTGCGATGCAACTCATCCGGATCTTGTGCCACCGAGAACTGCGCATCGATACGCAGACATGATCGCTGAGCGGCATGGTATTGAGGCCACTCAGGCAATAAGTTGGCTTGCCCATAGTCATTCGGATTCCCCCGGCGTGCCATGGCAAGTACCAAACCAGACCAATGCGCACCCACGCGTTGCACCACAGGATCACGAGTATCGTGAAAGGTGTAGGCGTGGGATGTGGGCCTGCAGACCGTATTGAAGGTAAAGGCCATCTCGGCGGCATGGGGCGCTCCGACATGCTCGCTGCCCTCGAGGTTTACCGGCAAGTCAAACCGATACAGCCAGCCACCAGCGCCATGAGCTGCTGAGGTCTCCGCAGCTGTAATCGCTATGCGACGAAACATGTCCGTCCAGATCATTTCATGCAGCTTGCCCGGAGATGCACCCGGGTAAGCCTCGGTCAGCGCATCAAAATAGGCGTCAGGATCTCGGCCGCAGAGCATGTCCGTGGCGAGATAGCGATTTAGCCACTCATGGTGATCCTGAGCGTCTGCCAAGCCCCGGGTGTAATAGGAGCCCTCTGTAGCATTGCTACCGGCAATTAGGGGTACGCCGTTGGTGCCACGCTCGACAATGGCTTGAAAGGTGTCTCTGGTGATCACAGTGCCATCAACACTAAAGGCGCCACCCATCTTAAAATCGAGGATGTCGCTCGCTTGCATGCCGAGCACTGATTCCAGCAGGTCGTCCCGTTGCATACCCAGACGTTTCGCCAACTTCTCGGTTTGATCGGCAGTAGGTCGATATACCGCCGTGCCACTACAAGAAATGGCTTTATGAAAGAGGCCGTCGGCGGAGGGTGCCGCGAGCAAGGCTAAAACCGATGACCCGCCCGAAGACTGACCGAAAATCGTGACGTTACTCGGGTCGCCGCCATAATCTTCAATATTCTCGCGCAGCCACTGCAGCGCTAGGATCTGATCGCGTATGCCGTTCGAGGCGGAGCCTTTATATGCCGAGCCGAAGTACGACCAGTCAAAAAAGCCGAATACACCCAATCTCGAATTTACCGTGACGACGACAACATCGCCTTGTTCAGCTAGCACGCTGCCATCGTATTCGTTGGCTGAGCCCGCGACAAAGCCACCACCGTGGAACCAGACCAAAACAGGACGCGAAGCAGTCTGCGTGTTTGGCACGTAGATATTCAGAAACAGACAGTCCTCACTCACGGCGCCACCCACGGGCAACCCGAGGGTGCTTAGCGTTTTTTCCTGCATGGCGCGATTTGGATATTCGGTCGCCTCGTATATCCCTGGCCAGGCTCCAGCCATTTGCGATGCCTTAAAGCGCATTGCGCCAACAGGCGGCTGTCCATATCGAACACCCAGATACGTGTTCACATTACCGTCGGAGACGCTGCGAACTTTGCCCAGCGCAGTTGTAAGAACGGTCACAATACATGCTCCAAATAAAACAGGCCGGGTTCTGCCGCCAAAGAAACGGCGATCATCGATTAATCCTTGGCACCTCGGGCCAGTCAATGGTTTTACCTCGAAAGCTCCCCCATTTTTCGCCGCTAGGGACTTCGCTGCCCACCATTTACTCATTCTGTTANAACAAAAATGGGGGGGTTTTCAAACCTCGTATTATTGTGTGGTTACAAAATGAAATATATTTACATTTCCATTTCTGGAGGAAGGAGAGAGTTTTGCTCACGAAACAAAAATTCTATGAAAGCCCGATCATGAGAGCGCTAATGCCTCTTGCTCTTGCTGTTTTCCCAATCGCGTCCTTTGCGGACGACGACGACGGTGCAACCGTCTACTTTGAAGANGTNATTGTNACCGCGGAGCGCACAGAGCGAAGTGTTNTGGACACTGCGATGACCATCACNGGTTTNGGCGAGGACGCNCTNAAGCGNTTCGGCATNCAAGACCGCGACAAGCTGCAAATCTTGGTTCCTGGCCTTCAATTTGGTGAGACCGTNGACATGCTCGGTAACGGTACCTCTCTGCGAGGCATCGGCACGCGTAATGCGGGTATCGGTCACGGCGACCGATCTGTTGCGACCTATATCGAGGGTGGCTACACCGTTGGCACCTATGGCACGGCTCCAGGCGGCGGATTCGATCTGGAGCGAGTGGAGGTTGCTCGCGGCCCCCAGGGCACGCTCAATGGCCGCAACTCAATCGCCGGTTCCATCAACTACATTTACAAGAAGCCGTCGCAAGAACGCGACCTCGAGCTGATGGGNCAGTNTAATGACTTTCAGCAACACCGTGTGAATGTGGCGATAGGCGGACCGTTAACCGAAAACATCGCCTACCGCCTAACAGGCGGCCGCGAAGGCGGTGACGGATATCAAGAAAACTTTGGTACCGGCCCAGACACCGATTCACCTGACCATAGCTTTTACTCTGTGCAGTTGCGCTTCCAAAACGACCGTTTTGACAGCAATGTCCGCTATTCAAAAGTCAGAGACCAGGGAGTNCCCAGATCTCAAGTACCACTGGCCAACTTGAATACNACTGACGAGCAGATAGAAGTGCTTGGGGCTTACGCTATTGGCAACAGGCCTCCCGCGGGCGTGACCGTTGCAACCGTTGATAACACTAACTACTTATCAGCTATCCAAAACCCTGCAGGCGAAGCCTCGTGCCAAGTAGGCCGGCCCTACATGCGCTGTGGCGACATCAACAANAGGGTTGCTCTAAACAACACGGGCTTTGAGGATTCTGAAGGCGAAATGCTGAACTTTTACGCTCAGTATGATTTCAACGACGATATTTCACTGCGCTATACCTACTCTGATAACACCGTTAACCAACTCATGCTGAGAGACGGAGACTATACGTCTCGCGTAGGTGGCCAGGGTCCTGCGTACAACTTAGCGACAGACGGCAACGTGCCTTACTCTGATCGACAGTACTACATGATCTATGATTATGAAGAAGAGTCTCATGAACTGCTGTTAACCTGGTCGCTTAGCGACAACACTGACTTAATCGTTGGTGCTTTCGCTTACGAAAGTGACCTTTTTTATCAGCTAACCCGCTGGGAATACAGCCACGACTTCCGCTTCACCGACTCTGACGAAGCAGCGGTCGCTGCCGAAGCAGCTGGCGGTGATTGGACTGCCTTCGGTATGGACGATAGCCTATCCGTCACCGACTGTGCCTCTTTTGTTCAGAACGTGATCGGTGCAACCTTTGGTCTGCCGGTAACTGACGATGGCACAGGTTCATACTACGTTTGTCCTGGCGCATTCGGCACACCTGGCCGTGATGGTGGTGATTTACGTGCGATCGTGCCTTTTGGCACTGGCACTCTGAACGAGACCAAAGCATTCTTTGCAAACATCGATCATCGTTTCAACGAGAAGTGGTCTGCTTCAGCGGGCTTTAGATGGTTGGAAGATACGAAGGAACAGCCTCCTGAGACCTTTTCAGGAAACTTTATGTTCGCATTCACCGGCGTTCCTGTTGTCATCGGCTACCAAGACGGCGGTCTGGATGAGGCAGTTGATTTTGACAAGGTCGTTGGGCAGCTCTCGGTTGAATACACGACTGACGCCGACAATATGATTTATGGTCGAATTTCCACTGGCCACAAGCCAGGTGTTTTCAACTTCGCTTCTCCGCCAGTTCCTGGCGTTCCTACCGTGGTTGAAGAGTCTACGTTGACCAACTACGAGGCAGGCTTTAAAGGCACTTACCTTGACGGTCGTTTGCAGCTGGCTGCGGGAGCATTCTTCATGGACTACGACAAGATGCACCTTGAAGCCTTGCAGGTGCTCGAAGCAGGTTTCGTTCCTGATCAGTTCAATCCCACACCTCTTGCAGAATTCGTCTCAGCGATCCCAGACACTGAGGTATACGGGGTTGAGCTAGAGTACCAATACGCGTTCTCCGAAACGACGTCGCTACTTGGCTTCTACGCCTATACGGATTCTGAAATAGGCAAGCACTCTTCTGTCATTTTGGGTAATCCTGAAGCGCAGTTTGATCTCTACGAGCACTTAGATTTCGAAACTGGCGAGATGACGCAGAGCTGGTACGAACTTGCAACAGATCAGACCGGTAACATGTTGCCAAGCCAAGCCAAGCACAAGGCGTCGACGTCTGTGCTGCACAACATGGCGTTGGGCAACGGTAGTCGAGTCGACCTGTTGGTAACGTGGGCATATAACGGCGCTTGGTACCCAACCATCGGCAACATAGACCTGTACAAGGTCAATGCGCACAGCAGATTTGATGCATCAGCGACTTGGACTNCNGCNNACGAACAGCTATCCGCACAGTTCTACATAAACAACCTTACGGACGAAATCGCCCTTAATGAGTTTATTGCTGCCGGCGGTCATGGCGGCCAGGTTTTCCTGGGCTCACCCACCAACCATCGCGAGATGGGTGTGGTCGTGAGATGGATGCCTGAATGGTAGTAGTCCGCTAAAACGCTTTTCTGAAAAGCACAGTCGGACGCGTCGAAGGGCGCGTCCTTCTGCTCAGAGACGCCCTCGCCTTAATTCTCCCCTCCTTAACTGCTACCCCTTCGTCTCTTCTGCCACCCCCACGGACATAGCGCCCGACAAGGTTGCTCATTTTGATTTCGATGGTTGCTATCGCTTAGTTTTTGAAGTGTTCGAGGGAGGCGATGCGCTCGAGAGTTGCCCGACCGTGATCAATGGTCCACTGGCCTATTTGGCGCGAGTTTTGCGCCGAATCCCAGCTACGACCGCGAAGGTACTTAATCGCTGCACGTAAGCAGTGCACCGAATCTGAACGCTCCAGCGCGCTACAGGCTATCAAGGCTGGATAACCGTTTTCGTCCTGCAAGCTCTCCAGCAGCGCTGCTTCCGCTTGCGGGACCAGATGCGGCAACTGCGCTGCCGAGTGACTCAACCATGACAGCAGTGCGATAGCGCTGAGATAGCGCATTTGTCCCATCATACTAAGCCTTGGCTCGGTCTCCACATTTGCACCCCACTGCGGGACAGTCCCTGACAAAAAGTGACGCATGCGCTCAATTGCGTGCTCATCAAAGGCCCCCAATGCAGCATGGGCATCAAGGGTTACCCGGATCACACTTGGCTCAGGATCATCCAGCAACCTAGCCATTTGACTCACATGCTCGCCAACAACAACCGGGCCGGCATCGCCTAAAGCATAGGCTGCGTTAATCCGTATCCACGGATCAGTATGCTCGAGTAATCCCAACAGCGCCGCCACCGCAGGCTTGCCGATGGCGCTTAGGGCAATAGCCGAATCCTCTGGCGTAAACTGCCCATCGAGAAAAAAACGCCCCAAATGGCCCTCTTGCGTATCAGCGGGCAGCTTATACGCGCTCTTGTCGTGCCGGCCTTGGTCGGCACGGGACAGCAGATCGGCCAACAGTGTGTCAACGGCCACAGCGCCCAGCGCCACAAGACCGTATAGCGATGACAACCGCTGTTGCTGATCTGAGCTTTTCATGCCCGCAACAAGCGCCTCCATGTGCGTATCTAGGAGCGGATTATTGGGCGTTGGGTCAGGCGCTTCGCCGCGCAACCAACACCAAATCGAGGACCAAGCATCCGGTAATTCATGGTGAGTCTGCAGATTTTTCGGCGTACGCCACTGCGGCTCGACACTGTGCCAAGTCGGCCTCGTTGGGTTTTCGCAGCGCAGGGCGACAAACTTCATCATATAGCGCATCTGCTCACTGTTGTTAGGCGAACCGGCATGCACCAAATCAAAGTGCGCGATAACCACAGAACCTGCTGGAATTTCCTGCATAACCGCCTGCTCTGGTCGCAGATCGTGCAGTGTGGCGTACAAATGGGAGCCTGCCAGAAATCGCGTGGGCCCCATCGCCATTGAGGTTGCGTGGGGAAAATAGAAAACGTTAGCGGCACGAGGCTTATGCCACCGTGTACGCCCGCAGGAGGCATGAGAGTCCTGATGCCAGGCCGAGGCCGAGATAGACCCACGGGCCATCTTCGGCTGAGTGGCAAAGGCCGTCACCTGTGATGTATCGGAGCGATCAGAACTGGTCTCTATGTCAGCCTCTGGGGCAGGCTGTATCGCGCCGGCTTTGCCCTGGGAGTCCGTCTTCGCAGCAAACCCCAGCGGATCGCTGTTATGGGGAAATCGGTGCGGCAGGAACACGAACCCCTCACCCAAAAGGCTCGTTAGCGCACCTTGGACTGCAGCAGATTCGCAAAGTTGATTCAGGGCTGGGACTCGAGGAACGATGTTGTCCCCGGGGTGCGGCAGCTCGTATTCCAGCGCATAGGCGATTTCTTCGGCCACACGCTGGTGAAAATCTGGTGCGAGCATTGAGTCGATGATCACAAACCCATCAGCGATAAAGCGCTGCACCTGATCATCACTCAACAACGGCTGATTTTGTTCACTCATAACCATTCTGCACTGTCTTTTTTCCCATCAGGCTGCGCCCCCTACAATCTTCGCTATGATCAATCACTGGCCAACCAAAACGAACGAAAACAACTGGGCCGACACCACGGTAAATTCGAGTCGCACCCGGCTCATCTCAGGGGTAATGGCAAGGGACGATGCTGGCAGGACGACACCATCGGTAGTCGAACCGTTGACGCTATTTTCAGCAATCACCTGATCTTTGTGGTCCAAGAGCTTAACGACGATAGAGCCTTGGGGCATCACATCAGCGGTGAGCTGAATTTCTTCGCCACGATAATCCATAAGGTTTGTCCTCAGCACACCCGGCTGATCCTGCTTGACTTGGGTGTAGCCCGCAAAACCATCAACGCGGAGTGTCGCCAAGGCCAAGCAGCCATTGCGCCAGCCAAAGTGCAACCAATCGCTGCCACCGTAGTAGAGGCGCACTTCTTCGTCTAAGAACACCGGCCCAGCACAGGCATAAACACAGCCATAATCGTAGTCCAGTTCGGTGTCACTGCAGCCAATAAGCGCATTGCCAGCGTCTATGCGTTGCCACGTCAGAGTATCGTCGCTGTAGGCCAACTCAGTCCAAGCCCGATCGGAAATCTGATCGTGAATCACCAATAAACCCAGGTATGCGTCGCCATGGGGAAATACTGTCATCGCGTATGGCTGCTCTTCCCAGCACTGAGCATCGATCACCACGGTCGGTTCCGACCAGTTCACAAAGTCACTGCTTTCGATTCTCGCCACTCTGCGGCACCAACCATGATTGGTCTTCGATTCCGCGCCCACAAGCTCACGATCGGTCTTGATCCAATCGCGCGTAAAGGCCACATATTTTTTCAACTGTGGCACCCACATCGCGTTGTTGTGGGTATCGCCTGCCAACTGGCAATTAATCTTTTGCGGCATCGACCAGTCGATACCATCGGGAGAGAAACTAACTCTCAGACCCTGAAAAAGAGCTTTGTAGCGGCGGCTAGCATCTTCCTCGCTGTCGTCCCTAAAGATGCCCGAGCCGTGCACGCCGCGCATCACGAGATTGTTGCGCTCGCTACCTTCGTACTCAACCAAACCCAAGTTGGGTTTTTCCCAAGTAATGCCATCCCGGGACTGCGCATAACACACGCCCATCTCCTGCTCTGCGTGGCCTTCAAAGGGCGATGAAAGTCGCTGTGGCAGCGTCATACCATGAGCAGAGTGAGCAACGATGAAGGGGCTGTACCAGCATTGATAGAGGCCCCGATGAGGATCAAAGACGATGTTGCCATAAAGGTTATCGAACCTGCGCTCCCACGGGTTCTCCTCCACGAAGAGCGGATTTTCGGGATGCTTGGTCACCGTCCCTACCCGCAGTGCCATGTTGGCCGCGGCAGCTACGTTGGCATCGTTTAGCAGTAAAAACCTGCGTGCACCGTTTTGCTCCATGGTCGTATCGCCAAATTCGTCTGTCTAAACGATACTAGGGCGCAAACAAATCGAGTAAAAGCTAGCCTGTTGGTTTGAACCGTCTTGCAGAAAAAATTACCACCCACAATTGGCCCAAGCCCTGCTTGCAATGCAATGAGCAAGAACTATGCAGCAACCTGATGCAGAAATGACGACAGCACCGCTCACCGAGGGCGCCCTACAGCAAGCATTAGACACCCTGCATGAACAGGGCTTTGTCATTTTGCCGGAGGTGCTACCCGAGGCTTGGGTGACGGCCACACGCGCTGCGTTCAACGCTGAGCTTCAGACCGGCTATCGCGACCGGCCAACCAGTCAAAGCGGACATGGTGGTTTTGAGCCACCCCTACAGGCGCCGTTTTTAGATCCACAGATCATCGAAAATGCTGTGGTGCTGCAAGTACTCGAGCGCGCACTGGGCGAGCATTTTTTCGGCTGCCTGCCCTACGGTTGCAACACAGCTTTTCCGGGCAGTGGCGTACAAAACGTTCATCGAGATTGTGGGCACTTGTTTCCCGAGTTAGGCCAAGCCTTGCCGCCAATGCTTATCGTGGTGAACTTCCTGCTCGATGATTTCACCGCAGCCAATGGCGCAACAGAAATCTGGCCCGGCTCTCATCGCCAGGTTGACGCAGATCAGGCGGAGATTAGCACGCTGAAAATCTCGCCAAGTCGCTGGTCGGAACACCCTCGGGTGCAAGCTACGACGCCTGCAGGTTCTATCGTCATTCGGGATATGCGCACGTGGCATCGGGGCATGGCCAATACCACCGATGAATCACGCACCATGCTGTCGCTCGTGTATTACCGTCAGTACGCTTTGCCGGACAACTTACATGCCAGCGAGGCGAGCCTTGGAGACGTTGAATGGGAACGGCTATCGGATCGCGCCAAGTGGATTTATCGGCTCAGGCGCGAGCATTAACTATGGCTTCCGCGATAGTAAAAAGATCTGGCGATAATTTGCGCAGTCCTATATTTCGCGACGTCGACACGTCCCCAAGCCTTTCATCTCGCCGTCATAACCAAATAATCGCGCACGAGTTAAAGGAAGTGATATGTCCACAGCGTTAGGCATAGACATCGGCACTCAGAGCGTCAAGGTGCTTGTTTACTGCGCAGACACGAAGCAGTGCAAGGCATTAGCCACCGCTCCTCTGGCGCTCCATCAAAACCACCATGGCGTCGCCGAACAACAGGCTCAGTGGTGGATCGACGGTTTACAGGCAGCCCTGCAGCAGATAGAACCCAGCGTGCTCGCCAATGTGAGCGCCATTGGCGTATCAGGGCAGCAGCACGGTTTCGTGCCAATCGATGCCAACGGCCAACCGCTGGTGCCGGTCAAGCTTTGGTGCGATACGTCGACGACCGCTGAGTGTGACTATCTCACCGCGCAGATGGGCGGTGACGATGCCTGCATCGCCGCCCTAGGCAACCCGATTTTGCCGGGCTACACGGCATCGAAATTGCTCTGGTTTCGTAACGCTCATGCAGATTTGTACGCGCAGATGGACTGCATACTGCTGCCCCATGATTACGTTAATTTTTACCTAACTGGCGAAAAAACCATGGAGGCTGGCGATGCCTCTGGCACAGGCTTTATGGATGTACGCGCGCGACAGTGGTCCCAGCAGATGCTCGGCATCGTCGATCCGAATACGGACCTGCGTGACCGCTTACCCCGCATCGGCACCTCGATGGCACCAATCGGCAAACTGCTACCCAGTGTTGCCAGCGAACTAGGACTCCCGCCAGGAATACCCGTTGCTCCAGGCGGCGGCGACAATATGATGGGCGCCATTGGTACTGGCAATGTTAAGCCCGGCGTGGTCACCATGAGTTTGGGCACCTCCGGCACGATATGCAGTTATGCAGATGCATCGGTCACCGATCCCAACGGCGACATAGCGGCCTTTTGTTCGTCTACGGGTGGTTGGCTGCCGCTGATTTGCACCATGAACTGCACCGCTGGCACCCAACTCATGCAAGACCTCTTCGCGACGACAATTAGTCAGTTCGAGGCCAACCTGCAAATTTCTGCCCACGGCGCCCAGGGCGTGATCGCAGTGCCCTTTTTCAACGGCGAACGCACCCCCAATCTTCCCAGCGGCAAGGCTTGCCTGTTTGGCCTCGACGGACAAAACATGCGCCAAGAAAACATTCTGCGCGCCACCGTGGAAGGCGTAACCTTCGGCCTGCGCGCGGGGCTTGAGCTGTTGGCCAAACAAGGTCTGACTGCGCAGGACATTGTGCTTACTGGCGGCGGCGCTAACAGTCCCGCATGGCGACAAATCGTCGCCGACATTTGCAACGCCCCGGTTCAGGTATTCACTAACCCAGAGGCTGCCGCTCTCGGCGCTGCGCTGCAGGCGCTCGCCAGCCTCACTGGCGCCGACATCGAAAAGGTAGCTGTTGAACACCTTGCAACCGCTGCCCACGCTTACTGCCTGCCCCAGCGGGACGCAGCAGACTTTTACCGTGAGCATTATCAGTCCTACAGACAGGCAACAGCCCATGTGCAAGCGCTATACCGTGAGCGCAGGCCAGCATGACCATTGCGATTATTGGCGAGGCCATCATCGATTTCATCGCCAACCCACAGGGGGAGTATCAGCCTCATCTCGGCGGATCGCCTTATAACGTTGCTATTGGGCTGGCCAGAAACGGTGAATCCGTCAGCTATCTGTCACCATTTTCCAGCGATAACTTTGGCGAACTGATGCGTACGAGCCTGCTCCACGAGGGTGTGCAAATTCCGCTGCAGCGGCGCTCGCGCTATCCAACCTCCCTCGCCATAGTCACCAACGATGCCAGCAGACAGCCGAGCTACACCCTATATCGCGAGGGCATTGCCGACAAAGATATCGCCTTAGC